>NZ_JBFAJA010000062.1:0-85767 GCF_040654975.1 Dactylosporangium sp. NPDC050588
AACCTCCTGGCCGAGGGCATCATCGACCCGGCCAAGGTCACCCGCTCCGCCCTGCAGAACGCCGCCTCGATCGCGGCGCTCTTCCTCACCACCGAAGTGCTCGTCGCCGACAAGCTCTGACGCCTCACTGGTCCCCGCGGGGACCGACCGCCGGTGCCCGTGACGCGGTCACAGGGGCACCGGCATCCGGCTCAGCAGCATCGCCGCCAGGCCGCGGTAGCGCTGCGCGACGACGGGCCAGCCGCTGTGCTGGGCGATGCGCTTGGCCTCCGCGTGCATGCCGGCGGCGAGGCCGGGCTCGGTGAGCACCCGCTTGAGGGCCGCGCCGATGGCCGGGCCGTCCCGGTGCGGCACGAGCACGCCGGCGCCGCTGCTGAGCGTCTCCACGGCGTGCGGAAAGGTGGTGGCTATGACGGGCTTGTATGCCGCCAACGCCTCGACGAGCACTCCTGAGGTGGCCTGGTCGGGTGAGTCGTAGGGCAGCAGCACGACGTCCGCGCGTTCGATGAGCCGGTCGAGCCGGTCCTGTTCGAGGTAGGCGCGCTCGAACGTGACCAGACCCGCGAGACCGAGCGCGCGGACCCTCGCGTACAGCTTCAGGCGGTATGCCTCGCCCTGCTCGGTGAGCACCTTGGGATGCGTCCGGCCGGCGATCACGTACTGCGGCCGCGGCACCAGGTGGCGGACCGCCCGCATCCCGGAGATCGCCCACTCGATGCCCTTGCCGGGGCCGAGCAGGCCCCAGGTCAGGATCACGGGCCGGTCGGACGGTTCGAGCCGCCGCGGCGGCCGGCCCTCCGGCGTACCGTGCGGGATGACGGTGATCTTGTCCGGGGCCACGTCGTACTCCGCGAGCAGCAGCGTCCGGGCCGCCTCGGTCATCACGACCGCGGCGCCGGCCAGCGCGACCACCTGTTCGAGCACCAGCTTCTGGTGCGTGCTGGGCCGGCCCAGCACGGTGTGCAGTACCACGATCACGGGGCTCCGCAGCCGGCGCAGCAAGGGCAACAGGTCCACGCCGTCGGCTCCGCCGTAGATCCCGTACTCGTGCTGGACGATCACGACGTCGTGCCGGTCGAGCACGGCGGCGGCCGGCTCCTCGCTTGCCGGGGAGTGCAGCGCCAGCTGCGCGATCACCTCGGGACGGTCCAGGTAGGTGGGCGAGTCCACCACTCGCACGACGCCCGCGCGGTCCCCCGGCGCGGATGTGGTGAGTGCGCGTAGCAGGGAGGCTGTGAAGGTCGCCAGACCGCACTGGGTCGGCGGGTACGTGCTCAGGAACCCGTAGGAGATCGTCATTGCCGACGACCTGCCGACCAGGGACTGCTGCAGCGGCGGTTGCGGTGCATCGTGTGCATGTGAGGCCCACCCTTCGTGGCGGGTGCGGCGCCGACCGGCGAGCGCAGAAGGCTGAGCCGGCGCTGGTCATTCGGTGCGTGCACCATGATGGCGACAGATCCGTCGCCGTTGACCTGGAGCATTTGTCGAGGCAGGTCAACGGGCCCACCGTAGCACGCCCGCCCGTCCGACCGTCCACAATGGACGTGCGCGCCGGATCGACGAGCGCCGGTGAAGTGCTCCGCCGGCGCTGGGTGGCGCTTGCCGGGCATGCGTGTACGGTGGGGTCAGTTGATGTGTCATCGATCGACGCCCGAGCGGCGACAGCAAGGTTGCCGTCTCATGGTGCCCAGCACCGAATGACCAGCGCCGTGTTCGCTTCTGCGCTCGCCGGCCGGCGCCGCACCCGCCATTGGAAGGTGGGTCATGTCCGATTCCGTCCCTGGGTTCCGGCCGTCCGCGGTGACCGTCCCGGAGGGGTGTCCATGCACCGCACCGGTGCTGGCGTGAGCATCCGCCGACATCCAAGGCCGTCGTTCGCACACCTGCGCCGGCTCAGTGACGACGTGGGCCTGTTCGAACATGCCGAGCACAGCACGCCGAGGACATCGCACGGGTACTGCGTCGATGACGTCGCCCGCGGCCTGCTGGTCATCTGCCGCGAGCCGACCGCACCGGCGGACCTGCTCCACCTCGCCGGGCGGTACCTGGCGTTCGTCGTCGAGGCGCAGGCGCCCGACGGCGCGTTCCGCAACCGGCGACGGGCGGACGGGCGATGGCAGGACGAGCCGTCGGACGGCGACTGGTGGGGCCGGGCGCTGTGGGGCCTCGGCACGGCGGCCGCCCGCAGCCCGCTGCCGTCGATGCGCGAGACGGCGCTGGTGTGCTTCGAGAACGGCGCGCACCGGCGTACCCGCTGGCCGCGGGCGATGGCGTTCGCGGCGCTCGGCGCCGCCGAAGTCCTCCATGTCCGGCCGGATCACTCCGCCGCCCGCTGGCTGCTGCACGATGCGGTGGTCACGATCGGTGCCGTGCCGACGGATCCGGACTGGCCGTGGCCGGAGCCCCGCCTCACCTACGCCAATGCGGCCCTGGCGGAGACCCTGATCGCGGCCGGTGGTGACGCGTCGGCCGACGGCCTGCGCATGCTCGCCTGGCTGCTGGATCGGGAGACCCGCGACGGCCACCTGTCCTGCACACCGGTCGGCGGTGCCAGCCCGCACGACAGGGCCCCGGCCTTCGACCAGCAGCCGATCGAGGCCGCCGCGATGGCCGACGCGTGCGCCCGCGCGATGACCGTCAGCGCCGACCCTCGCTGGGAGCGGGGCCTGGCGTCGGCGGTCGACTGGTTCCTCGGCGCCAACGACAACGGCCTGCCGCTGCACGACCCCTTGACCGGCGGCGGCCGCGACGGGCTGACCGCCTCCGGCCGCAACGAGAACCAGGGCGCCGAGTCGACGCTTGCGCTGCTGTCCGCGTTGCAGCACGGGCAGCGGCTGGACGCCGCCAGCGGTCCCGTGCTCGCCGGCCGCCAGCCGGGCTCGTTTCCCACCTTCGACGAATGAGAGAAGGTCATCATGACGAGCAGATCCGCACACAAGGAAGACCGCAAGAAGGAAAGCAGGACGCTGAAGGAGAAGCGGGCCGACAAGAAGGCTAAGCGGGCGTCCGACACTGAGCTTGATCGCTGACCTTGGGCGTCTGCTGTCGGCCCTTGCTGGTCTTGTCGCGTTTGTGGTCCACCGACGTCGTCGGTTTCGGTGCTCTGGCGGGGCGGTGGGTCTTCGGTCGGATGTTCCGGGACCTTCGGCGGACGCGGGCCAGGGTGCACCGGCCTCACCAACCCGGACGCCGAGCGTGCCGCGCCACCTCGACAGCGTCCGAAACGCACCCTGTATCGCCCGAACGTCGGCGCCGAGACGTCACCTCCATGCACGTTGAAAGAGGTACAGCATGTCCTCGCCGTTCCCCGCATCGCAGCCGTCCGCCGGTCCGAGGCTCTCACTCTCCGCGGTGCGCGCCACCCGGGCCATCCTGGACGGAGGCTGGTGGCCCCGCTCGCTCGACGCCGCGGCCGAGCTTCCGGAACTCGTGGTGGCGTTGCAGGAGCGCTACGGCCGCATCCGCCGGCTGATGTTGTCCAGTGCCGCCTGGGACCGCCGGTTTCCCCGGCTCGGGGTGGACGGGCACGAGATCCGCATCGGATGGTTCAGCGCGGTCGATCCCGAAGTGCTCATCGCCACCACCGACCGCGGCGACCAGATCGACCTGCTCGTGGTGCCGCCGGACGCGCCTGAGGCTGTCGCGCACGGCGCGATGGTGGCCGCCGCGGACCCGGCCAACCGGCTGCGCGCCCCGGCGGTGCTCGCGGCGGCCGCCGCTGCCGCGCACGAGCCGCTCGGCGGCGGTGCACGGTAGAGCCGCCAGTCAGCCGACGCCCATGCCCCGGGCATCGGGCCGGGATCGGTCGTGAGGATGCGGTGTGGCGGTGTTCATGGCAGATCGGCGCCTCCGACGACGCCGCCCTGGTCGAAGCATTTCAGGTCGACCTTCGGGGCCATTGGATTGTCGGTCGACGACGCACTCCCGCTTCCTGCCGCCCACGCCCGCCACACGCACCAGCGCCGCAGCGAAGTCCGTCACGGACGTGCGCACCACTGCACGAGCTGAACGGCGCCGTTGCGACCAGCCACGACCAGAAAGAGGACCATGAGCTCAAGTTCAGCGGCGGACCAGGTCGGATGCTCGCTCGTCCTGGAGGTGGCCACACCGGCCACTGTCGTCCTCCAGACGGCGCCGGCCCGCCGGCCCGGTACCGTGGTCAGCGAGCGTCTCGAAGCGGTCAGCAACAGCGTTCCCATGCCGACGCAGGAACTTGCCGGCCCGGTCGGCGGTCGCCAGTATCTGGTCCACCTCGAGCCCGGGACCGGGACTGTCAGCTACGAGGCGACGGTGACCACCGGCGCTGTGACCCCGGACGCGGTGACGGCCGAGGCCCGGGTGGAGGCGCTGCGCCCCAGCCGCTACTGCCCGTCCGACCGCCTTGCCGGCTTCACCCGGGCCACCTTCGGCGACATTCCCGCCGCCCGGCCGCGTGTCGAGGCGATCTGCGACCACGTCTGGCGACGGATCACCTACGCCGCCGGGACCAGCGGGCCCGGCACGGACGCGGTGGACACGCTGCTGGACGCGCGCGGTGTGTGCCGCGACTTCGCCCATCTCGTGGCCGCGTTGTGCCGGGCCGCCGGCGTGCCGGCGCGGATCGCCTCTGTGTACGCCCCGGGCCTGTCGCCGATGGACTTCCATGCCGTGGTCGAGACCGAGATCGACGGCTGTTGGCAGGTGTGGGACGCCACCCGGTTGGCCCCCCGCCAATCCCTCGTCCGCATCGCCACCGGCCGCGACGCCGCCGACACCGCGTTCATGACCGTCGTTTCAGGCCGTGTCGACCTGCAGCACCTGGAGGTCGTCGCGGTCGCCGGCGCCGACCTGCCGGCCGACGATCACGGCGGCCTCGTCGCGCTTCGCTGAATGTGGCGGACGAGCGCCCGGTAGCGGCGTCTCGCTGCGAAGCAGTGATCGCAGGCCCGTCACCAGTTTGTGGCGGTCAATCGCTGAATGCTGCCGGGCTGTCCGAAGCTCGCCTGTCGTCCTGGACGGCGCGGCGGCCTGCTGGGTCGCAGGCGCGTCGAGACGGACCGACCGGTGCCAGTTGGTGAGGCCCTTCCTGCGCCACTTCGCATCCGATGCCCCTGTCGGAGGGCGGCCGTTGAGAAGACATGCCGCAGATGCGGTGGGACTCGAGTCACGACTCGCGGGTCGACCTGTACCGTGCCAATACTCGTCGCACATGGCGTGAGCTGCTGTTCCGTGATGCTGATGGAGGATGGCGGGCGTGTTGGTGCGGGTGCTGCACCTGAGCGTTGTGCGGGTGTTCGGCTGGCTGCCGCAGCCCGTGCGGAGCGAGTCCGCGATGGCCGCGGAGCTGATGGTATTGCGCCATGAGGTGGCGGTGCTGCGCCGCCAGGTCGGTCGGCCGCGCCTGTCGTGGCCGGAACGTGCGGTGTTGTCCCCGCTGGTCCGGACGCTGCCACGGGAGCTATGGAAGCATCGGATCGTCACCCCGGCCACGCTGCTGGCCTGGCACCGCCGGCTGGTCCGCCGGCACTGGACCTACCCGAACCAGCCGGGACGACCACGGATCAGCGACGACGTCCGTGCCCTGGTCCTGCGGCTGGCCAGGGAGAACCCGGGATGGGGGCATCGACGGATCCAGGGTGAGCTCGTCGGGCTCGGTCACCGGGTCGGCGCCGGCACCATCCGCCGCATCCTCGCCGGTTCCCCGGTCGGGCCTGCCCCGCGTGAAATCGACACCAGTTGGCGGACGTTCCTGCAGGCTCAGGCGTCCGGGCTGCTGGCGACCGACTTCTTCCACATCGACACCATCACATTGCGGCGGTTGTACGTGCTGCTTTTGTCATGGAGATCAGCACGCGGCGGGTGCACATCCTCGGCGTCACCGCGCACCCGACCGCCGCATGGACCACCCAGCAGGCCCGCAATCTGGTCATGGACCTCGGCGATCGGATCACCGCGTTTCGGTTCCTGATCCGTGACCGCGACGCCAAGTTCGCAGGAACCTTCGACGCGGTGTTCACCGCCGACGGGGTCGAAGTGGTCAGAACTCCGCCGAGGACTCCTCGGGCGAACTACTACGCGGAACGGTTCGTCCGCAGCGTGCGGGCCGAATGTACCGACCGGGTGCTGGTATACGACGAGCGGCACGCCCGTGCCGTGGTCGGCGGTACGAGCGCCACTTCAACGACCACCGTCCACACCAGAGCCTCGACCAGCATCCACCCAACCACAACCCAGACGCACTCGTCGCCATCGATGCATCTGTTCGACGACGACAACTCCTCGGCGGCGTGATCAACTAATACCCACGAGCAGCCTGACCAGACCAGATCGGCGAACACCCAGGTCACAGACCACGCGACAAATATTGGCCCGATACAGGCCTGCGCGCCGAAGTGGAACTGCCGCGCAGCGAGCTGACCGCCAACAGCGCCCGCAGCGCCATAAAACCACTTCCGGCAATGTCAAGGAGTTCAAGAGCTGCGCACCGATCCACGCACAAGACCGAGTCACACCGATGCGCGTCTCGCGAGCTCCTGAACTGCTGAAACCGTTGCGTCGCCCTGACGGAATCTGACTTGCGAGCGAACCGTTGACACGCAATCGAGGGCGGTGCGCGCCCGCAATGGACCACCCAATGCCAGTTAGGCAGCCATCAGCCAAAAGCCATCACCCGAAGGGGCGAGACACCTTGACTCGTTCAGGCGCAATGTCAAGGTTGCTGATCGCCGGCCCGCGCGAAACAGACACGGGAGCACAAGCCCGAGACCAGCAAGAACACGCCTGGATTCCAGATCGTTTGGAACCGAACAAGCCGCGTCAAGGGGTCCAACAGCGACATGCTTGACCTGACATTCAAACCAGGGAATGAAATGAGGGCCTCCGCAGGTAGTGTGACCTGCGGAAACCCTCAGATTGTCGGGACGGCGGGATTCGAACCCACGACCCCTTGACCCCCAGTCGTCGGAGGCCCCAGCGACGTGCTCAAGCACGTTCTCCCAGGTCACCGAAAGCATAAACCGGCCGAGTAAAGGGGTCCATGTCAGCGAGCCCTGCGGCTACGCCACCTCGGCCTGGTTGCCGAATCGACCGGCAACGACCTTCCGCAGCACATCGAGCGCCTGCTGCGCGTCGTCAGGACCAACCGGCGCTGCCCCTCCCTGACGTAGGCCACAAGTGCCTCCCGGATGACATCAGAGCGCCGCGCCTGCTGCGTCCGCGAGACCGTCCAGCTCCTCAACCATCGCAACCGGCAGCCCGGCGGAGCATGCAGCGCCTGATCGACCTCCTCCAGGGCAACCTTGCGACGACGAGCACGAGCCCACCGACGTGCCACGGCTGTCGGCGGCCCCGGCGGCGTTCGCCGTCGGGGCCGGCAAGAGCCGGACGGCGACGGTCACGCTGACCGCTTCCGCCGCCGGCAAGCCGGGCGTGCACTACGCCCGGCTGGCCGTGCGGACCAGCACCCCCTACCCGGCAGAACCCGTCACCGTGACGCTGACCGTCCTTCCGCCCGCCTCACCCTGACGGCGTCGGGACAGGAGGATCGGTGTCGTACGCCTCCAGCTCCCAGGAGGTGATGGTGCCCGGTCCGTCGAGGTCCGCCGGATTGGGTCCGGGCTCGGGCTGGCTCCCCCCGGGGGGAACAGAAGCGCAGCCAACCGCCATCGTCCGTTGCAGGTGGCCCCGTTGACGACCTCGAAGGTTGCCGTGTGCACGCGCACCGTCAGCTCGCCGGAGCCTGAGCAGCGAGCCCGCAGGCCGATCAACCGCCCGCCCAGGATGGAAACCCGGGCGGGCGGGAGGCCGGCGGTGGCTGAGTCCCAGGTGCCGATCCGCTGCCAGTCGCCGGGAGGGCTCACCTCTGGCCGCCGGCTGGGCGATCCTGCCGGTCCGCTGCAGGCGACCTTCCCGGCGACGGCCACCAGAGCGACCATCGCCATCGACACGAGGGACTTCGTCATGGCGTCGGTTTGTCAAGATGCTTGTTCAATGCGTTCTGCAGCGCAGCCGCGGCCGCTTTCGGATCGCTGTTGACATGCGGGGACGTGTTGATCGGTGCCTTCGAAAATGCGCGCCCGTAACTGTCACCTTCATCTCCACGCTCGAACCGACGAGGACACGTTTTGGCACGGTACAGGTGTCACCGGCCGCCAGGGTTGCGGTGTAGTCCGTGATGGTGCGCATACCAGCTGCGTGAGCTCGACGGCACCACGGCCAGCGAGCGGCAAGCGATATCTTGACCGCACCTCTCCTGTGACGGCAACGGTCCACACAACACCATCGGCACACGCGGGCGGTCCGCTGTCGAGTTGATCGGGTCGGGTCATGTAAGGAGCTCCGGTACTTGATCGGTCCGGGGTTCCAGGGTTGCATGAGCATCCCGGTTGGTCCGGTGGGTGGCGTTGAGAGTGGGTCTGAGGGTGAGCCTCGTGCCTCTGATTGCCATCGCTGGCCTGGCCACGGATGCCCCGGATGAGGGAAGTGGACCGGCCCGTGGAGGTCGGGTCCGTTTGCAGCACATGAGTGGGAGCCGTCGTCAGGACGCTCTGCCTCCTTGGGACCGTGGCCGTGAAGGTGTGCCGTTGGTTGGTGGGCCGCCGGAGTTCGTTGCGGCTGACGAAGGGTGGAGATGTGGTGGTGCAGCGACGGCTGGTCGGTATCGATTTGGGGATCGCGTCGGCGCATACCGTGCGGGTTCTGGACGAGGGTGGGCGGGAGGTGGGTCGGCGGCGGTGCGAACCGACGGTGGAGAGCCTGACCGCGATCGAGTCTGCAGCCCTGGCTGGTGCGGTGGCTGGGACCCGGTTGGAGGTGGTGTTCGAGCCGACCGGTCCGGCGTGGTTGCCGGTCGCGGTGTTCTTCACCGGTCGCGGGCATGCGGTGTTCCGGGTGTCGTCGGCGAAGGCGGCGGACCTGCGCAGGTTCCTGTCGCGGCATGCGAAGTCCAACGGTATCGACGCGGACACCCTTGCCCGGTTGCCGTTGATCGATCCCGGCGGGTTGCGGGAGTTGGAACTGCCCGGTGCCGAGGCGGCGGCGTTGGACCGGCGGGTGCGGGCATGTGACCGGTTGACGATGGCTGCTGCGGAGCACAAGGTGCGGATCAAGGATCTGGTCCGGCAGGTGACGCCGTGCACACCGCTGACCGGTGACCTGGGCCAGGCCGACCTTGCTGTGCTGGAACGCTATGCCGATCCGCGGGTGCTGCTCAAGGCGGGCCGGGCCCGGGTGACCGCGGTGATCGTGAAGGCGTCCAACAACCATCAGGGCACGGCCCGGGCCGAGCAGTGGATCGCCGCGGCGCAGGCTGCGGTCGACCTCTACGGCACGCATCCGGCGGCGGCGTTCACCGACCTTGCTGCCGAGATCGCTACCGAGGTCAGGTTGCTGCGCGCGGTCGGTGTCGAGCTCGCCGCGCACGCCGCGGAACGGGAGACGTGTTACCGGTGGGTCGATCCTGCGCAGCTGGCCCGGACCCTTCCCGGGCTGGCCCTGGTCGGCGGGCCCGCGGTGACCGCGGTCATCGGCCGCCCCGACCGGTTCCCGACCGCCGCGCACTTCAAGTCCTACCTCGGCCTGACTCCCCGCGCGTCGGAGACCGGCAACACCGACCGCAAAGGCCAACCCATGTCCAAAGCCGGGTCAAGGCTGGCCCGCTCCACCTTGATCCGCGCCGCGGACTGGGCCCGTAAACAGGACCCGCAACTGGCCAGGGTTTACCACCAGCAGATGGTCGAACGCGGCGCCGAACACCTCAAAGCCCTCTGCGTCGTCGCCGGCCGGCTCGCCGAACGACTCTGGACCGTCATGCACCGCGGCATGCCCTACGTCATCTGCGACACCGACGGCCGACCAGTCACTCCCGACCATGCGAAGACCATCATCGCGGAGCAGTGGACCGTGACCGAGGACGTCCGTCGTCGGCGCCGCAGCAGCAAGACAAGGGCGGGGAAGGCCCCTCAGCAAACCCACACAGGGCATGACAGGTCACGCGCGCAAGGCGCGGACAAACGAGGCAACCTTCCCCACCAACGATCCTCCGACCAGAAACCAGCCCGGTCAAGCCGGGCCTTGACACCCGATCCCCGATAGGGAATCAGGGGTTGGCGATGGCGGTCAGGATGTTCAGGCGGGCGGCGCGGGCCGCCGGCGGGATGGCGGCCAGGGTGCCGGCGAGGGCGGCCAGCGCCAGGTAGGCGAAAAGCCGCTCGAACGGCACCGACAGCTCGGTCACGCCCTGACTCTGCAGGGCGCGGACGATGGCCGCGCCCAGGCTGACGCCGACCGCGACGCCCAGCAGTGCGCCGAAGACGGATATCACCGTGGCCTCGGCGGCGGTCATCAGCAGGGTCTGGAGCCTGCGGAGGCCCACGGCGCGCAGCAGGCCCAGCTCGCGGGTCCGTTCGAGCACGGACAGGGCCACGGTGTTGGCGATGCCCAGCACGGCGATGACCACTGCCAGCGACAGCAGCGCCTGCACGATGCCCAGCAGGCGGTCGGCCTTGGCATTCTCCTGGGCGGTGTACTGCCCGCGATCGCTCACGCCGACCTCGGGGCTGTCGGCCAGCAGCGCGGTCAACTGCCCGCGGGCCGCGCCGGTGTCGGTGCCGGGGTGCAGCCGGATGAACGCGCGGCTCGGCAGCGGCTGCTTGAAGCCACTCGCCGCCGAGGCCGGCAGCAGCCAGCCGGTCAGCAGGTCGGTGTCGGTGTAGATGCCGGCGAGGGTGAACTGCCGTGGCTCGCCGCGGGGCAGGCGAACCGTCACGCGGTCGCCGACGTGTGGGCCGGCCGCGGTGACGGCGCGCTGGTCGACCAGGATCTGGTCGTCGCCGAGTGCGCCGATCGTGCCCTCGGCGGCGGTGAGGCTCAGCATGTCGCGCAGGGCGGGCACGTCGGTGACGGTCTCCACGTAGGCCGGCTGCCCGTCGATGACGGCGCCGCCCTCGCCCAGCCCGGCGACGGCGGCCACGCCCGGCAGCGCCGCGGCGCGGGTCAGCACGGCCGGGTCGAAACCGGTGCGGGTCACGCCGTTGGCGTCGCCGCTGAGCACGAAGTCGGCCTTGACCTGGTCAGCGACGAGCCGACGCACACTGCCCGTCGCGGAGTCGAACACGGTGGAGATGCCGGCCAGCAGCGCCACGCCGACCATGAGCGCGGCCGCGGTCGCCGCGGTGCGTCGGGGATTGCGGCCGGCGTTGAGCCGGGCCAGGCGACCCGGCACCGACCGCACGAACACCCGCCCGAGCAGCCCGGCGGCGGGCCGGGCCAGCGCCGGCGTCAGCATCGTAATCCCGGCGAACGCGACCAGTGCACCGCCGAGGATCAGCGGGGCACCGCTCTGGGCCGCAGAGGCGAAGCCGAACCCGAGCAGGCCGGCGCCGGCGGCGAGGACGATCGCCCCGGCCACCGTGAGCCGGGTCGAGGGCCGCTCGGGCGCAGCGGTCTCGCGCAGCGCCGCCACCGGAGGCACGTGCGCGGCCCGCACCGCCGGCAGCAGCGCAGCCACCATGGTGACCAGCAGCCCCACCCCGAACGCGGCGAGCACCGCGCTCGCCGGCACGACCACGGGCGCTCGTGTGACCAGCGCGCCCACGCCGATCCCGCCGGCCAGCCCGATGACCGAGCCGCCGAGCCCGACCACGGCCGCCTCGGCCAGGACCGACACGATGATCTGCCGGCGCCCGGCGCCTATGGCCCGCAGGAACGCCAGCTCCCGGGTCCGTTGGGCGACCAGCATCGAGAACGTGTTGAGGATCAGGAACGCCCCCACGAACAGTGCCACCCCGGCGAACCCGAGCAGCAAATTGTTGGTCAGGTCCAGGGACCGTCCGCGCGCGGCCCCCTCGGCCAGGCTGACCTGCTCACCGGTGCGGACCCGATAGTCCGCGCCGAGCGCGGCGGCGATCCGATCGCGCAGCTGCCGGGCATCGACCCCGACCCGGGCGGTGACCGAGATCGAGGAGAACGCGCCGGGAGCACCGAGCATCAGCACCTGCGCGACGGGCTCGGTAAAGGCCACGACCTGCTGGCTGGTATCGGCGTAGGCGAACGTCCCGACGACGGTGAACGTCCGCTTGGGCTGCAGGGTGAGGACCGCGACCCGATCCCCGACCCGCACGCCCGCAGCTGCGGCAAGGGCCGTGCTGACCGCGATCTCGTCGTCGCGCTGCGGGCCGTGCCCGGCGCGCAGCTGCACGGATCGGGCTTGGCCGGGCCAGCTGACGCCGAGCCGCGGCCGATCCGGCGAGGGCACCACCTTGCCGTCGGCGCCGATGAGCCGCGCCCCGTCGGCCGACACGATCCCGGTCGCCGCGGCCACCCCGGGCACATCGGCCAGCCGGACGGCGAGGGCCGCCGGCACCCCGGCGGCGGAGATCGTGTCGCCGGGGCCGACCGACACGTCGGTGCCGGCGTTGGCCCTGCGCGCGGTCTCGGTGTATGAGCCGCCGAGGGTCGCGGTGAGCACCAGCGCACCGGAGACGAACACGACGCCGAGGACGACCGCCAGCCCGGAGAGGGCCAGTCGCCGCCAACGGGAAAGCGCACCCTTGAGAGCAAGCCGCAGCACCCCCTCATCCTCGCCCCGCCGGGCGGCCCGCAGCAGGGGGAAATTCCCGGAGAAGGCCTCAGGGTATCCATTGCAACGGTGTCGAGCTTCCGCTGCCCCACGTGGGTGTTCTGCGGAGCCGGCGGGCCTGCGACCGGCTTCGAACGCCCCGAGCGGGCGACTGGCCCAGGTTCGTGGAGCTCTGATGCTACTGCGTCAGATCGAGCCCTCACCCCCAAATATCTGGTGCGGCTGTTCACGACGACCGCCGGCCTGCCGCCGATGGCCTACCTCGGGCGGCTGCGTGTCGAACTGACAGCATCGAAGCTGCTGCACACCGACGACGCGATCAGCCGGATCGGCGAATCCGTCGGGCCGAGCCCGGTCGACCGCGCCCGTCCGGGCTCCAAGCACCACGTCCTGACCGAGGGCGCCAACATCCCTCTCGCCGTGTCACTGACCGGCGGCAACCGCAATGACTGTGAGGATAACTTCTGGCTGTCCCAGGTCGGGTGCCTGACCCGCGCAACGACCGACTCTGGTGTCTGGGTGACGATCTGTCGGCACCAGGCCTGGGGCGGTGCGTGCTGCCGCCAGACCGGGAAGGCGTGTCCCGATAGGGGCCTTGCTGCGAACAAGGCACCATCACAGTCCTGACCGCCCTCCCGGCCCGGCGACGGCCATCCGCCCTCGAAGCCGTCAAGGAGCCGAACGACCAATGCTCAGCATCCCCCAGCCGCCGCCTGCCGGCCAGGCCGACACCCACCCTGTCGAACTCGAGATCACGCTTGGAGTTGACACGCACAAGGACACCCACGTCGCCGCGGCGCTCACGAGTCTGGGCGTCCTGTTGGGTACCGCAGCGTTCCCCACCACCGCAGCCGGATACGAGCAACTCCTAGCCTGGGCCAGTTCCTTCGGCACCGTACGGCAGGCCGGTGTTGAAGGCACCGGCTCCTGCGGCGCAGCGCTCACCCGCTACCTGCATACCAAGAACGTTCACGTCATCGACGTCAACAGCCCCGACCGAGCCACCCGACGGCGGCGTGGCAAGACCGACACGATCGACGCCGAAGCCGCAGCACGGGCGGTCCTCAGCGGCCGCGCCACCACGCAAGCGAAGACCGGCAACGGACACGTCGAAGCGCTCCGGCTGTTCAAACTCGCCAAAGACTTCGCCACGAAGGCCCGCACCCAGGCCGGGTCAGCCTGGCGGGCTGTGGTCGCACGGGCTTGGTGGGCGCGGCGGTGCGCATCGGGTGTAGCCAGCGGCGGACGGTCTGGACGCTTCCGGTGAACCCGAGCGTGGTCAGTTCGGCGTGCAGGGTGTTGGCGTTGGTGACACCCTCGGTGAATCTGGCGGTCAGGTGTTCGGCGTAGCCGTCGAGCATGCTGGCGCGGTTGACGGCTTTGACGAGGAGTTCGTCGGCGCTGGACGCTCTGGCGAAGCGGCGCACGGTGGTGCGGTCCAGTTCGAGCTGCCGGCCGATCTCGGACAGTGAGGCGTTCTCGGCCAGCAGTTGCTGGACGGCCGCGTAGCGGTCACGGGTCCGTCCGACCAGCGACCGTTCCCGGCCGCACACGTCGAGCGTCCCGTCCGGCACGGCAGGGGCGACTACTCTCGGCGGGGCCTGCGGTTGTCCAGGGTCGGCTGTTCGTTGCGAGTCTCCGGCCGGTTCGGTGTCGTGGGCGGGCTGTGGCTCACTCTCGGGAGCTGGGCCGGTTCCCGGTTTGGCGGTCAACGCGGCACGCACGCAGGCGTGATGCAGGGTGACGATCTTGTCGACGGCTTCGCCCACGTTGTGCCAGACATGCCACCTGTCTGCAACCTGGACTGCGTCCGGGGCGCCGCTGCGGGCGCCGTCGGAGTAGGCGCCGGCCCGGTCCCGGCAGATGATCTCGGCCCCGGGGTGCTCCCGCAGCCAGACGGCGAGCGGCTCGGCGTCACGGCCTGGTAGGACGTCGACCGGCCGGTGGGTGTCCATGTCGAGCAGTACGGCGCCATAGACATGGCCGCGGCGTAGGGCGAAGTCGTCGACGCCGAGCACAGTGACCACGGTCGGTTGCGGCAGCGGCGCCGCGCGGAGCAGCCCCAGCAGCGTGTCCCGGCCCGCGGGCATACCCAGCTTCCGGGCCAGCCGGGCACCGGGCCGACCGGCCAGGGCGACGGCGACCGCGGTCAACGCCGCGCGCAACGGCGGGCTGTACCGGGAATGCGCGCTCGTCAGGCCCGGGATCTGCTCGACGAACGTGACCCGGGCGCACTCGCTCGTCCGGCAGGTTAGCCGCCGTACCAGCAGCCGGATCACGACCGGGCGCCCCACGAGGGCTGTGTCCGCCAGCCGCCGACGGTACCGGACGTGCACCCGCGCCGACTCGATACCACAGCCCGGACAGGCGACCCGTACAGCACGGGACCGGGCATCGACCACGATCCAACCGCCGGCCTGATGAACCCCGTCGATCGTGACCTCCGCCAGGTGCGGCAGCAGCCGCTCAAGATCCACCGTGATCTACTACCACGGTCAACAGTGGACACCCGCAACAGGCCAACGATCACCACAAGATCATCGCCAGATCCCCAAATCCCCCGGCGCCTGCCAGCTCTACCAACACCGCCGCGCCGCCGGCGACACCTACGCCGGCGCGCTGCGCCGCGTCGCCCGACGGCTGCTGTCCGGACTGCACCACTGCCTCGCCCGCGGCGAACTCTACGACGAAACCCTCGCCTTCCCACCACGCGACCCGGACCGGTGAGGCGGACAGGAGGCAGCCGGGACACCTCTGAGTCATCCCCGACGCCCGCGACGCGGAGCCCTGACGCGGGAACGAGCCCCGGCCGCCCCCTGACCGCCCCAACCACCCGCAGCACCGCCCCACGCGTTCGAGCATCACGCCGAGCAGCGCGACCCGAACACCCGCCCGGGTCCCGGACACTCCGACATGGGCGGCCGTCCGGCGTCCTCTTGCCGGGCAAGGCCAGGACGATACAAGCAGCAGGGCTGCCGAGCCCGGACGGATCACCACGCACCGACCGCCACTCGCCATGAGCGCGTCCGCGACGCTGGCCGTCAGCCGGACTGCCGCTGCCGATGCGGTGGTGGCAGCCGCGGAGGTGACCGGGCCGGGGACCACACAGGCGGCGCCGACCGGCCCTGGAGCGGCCGACGGTTCCAATGCTGCGTCGGCCGCGGTGGCGGCCCAAGGGCGGTGGGCGCCGTCGGGCCGTACAGTTACCGGCAATCGATCCCGGCCGGGTGTCGGCCGCCCAGAGCGGCATGTTCGGCGGAAGGGACACTCTGCCATGGCGTTGACCGGCCGTGCGCTGACCGCGACCATCCTGCTCGTCGAGGATGACGCCGGTGATGAGTTGATGGCGCGGGAGGCGTTCGCCGACGACGCGCCCGACAGCCATCTGCACGTCGCCCGCGACGGCGAGCAGGCCCTGGACTTCCTGTATCGGCGGGGCGAGCACGTCGACGCGCCGCGGCCGGACTTCATCGTGCTCGACCTGAACCTGCCCTGCGTCGACGACCGTGAGGTGCTGCGGCAGATCAAGAGCGACGCCGCGGTGGCGAGCATCCCGGTGGTGGTGCTGACGACCTCCGGCGCTCTCGAGGATCTGATCGCCTGCTACGACAGCCACAGCAACGCCTACATCACCAAGCCGGCCGGGTATGAGGAGTTCGTCGGCGTGGTCCGGCAGATCAACCAGTTCTGGCTGGACACCGTCCCGCTGCCCAGCGGCGCCGCCAGCTAGCCGTCCGCCGCCCCGGCGCGGCCGGTGGGCGGGGTCCTGATGATGTGCAGGACCTGGTCCAGGGCGGTCATCGCGAAGATCCGGGTCAGCCGGTCGCCCGGGTCGGCGATGCCGAACCGGCGTCCGAGCCGGGCAGCGGTCTTGTGCGCGCGGATGAGGGCGGCCAGCCCGGACGAGTCGCTGAACGCGATCCCCGCCACGTCGGCGGTGACCGCCCGGGCCCCGGCGTCGAACGCCTGCAGCACAGCGGCGTGGAAGGCTTCGGCGGAGGCGAAGTCGAGGTACCCGACCGCGACCAGCCGCGTCTCGCCGCTGCCGGTCGTGGTGGTGATGGTGAGTTCGGACTGGATCGCCGGTTGGGGGTCGGCGTGCCGGTCGTCGTTCATGGACGTGTCCCCGTGCTCGGTGCTGGGGCGCCAGCCTAACGCCGCTGCGAACACGCCGCACGGCGACGCGACGAGCGGGCGGGTTTCGGCGTGATGTTCCCGTCGGGTTCGAGCCGCGGTGGACCTGGTTTGGGGCCGCGCCGGCCCGGACCAGCTGGGTCGTGCAGTGGTTCCAGGACAGCTGATCGGCGTCGGCGTACGGATCGACTGGTCGCGGGCGATCGTCGACTCGATCAGCGTCCGGGCCTGAGCGCCACGCAAGGCAGCTTGTCTGACAAGTGTTGACAGTCCTCAGCTAAGTTGCTCAGACTGTGATGCAGGCACCGGTGAATCAAGAACGCCGTCCGGTCTGCGAAATCGGAGGAAGCCGTGAGAGGTTTGTCGCGTCCGGCCCGGGTTCCACTGTGCGGCATCGTGTTGCTGTCATCGACCGCCGCCTGCGGAGCCGACGACAAGGGGAGCCGGCGGCGGTCGATGCCGGATCGAGCGTCGAGGTCGGCGTGCGAACGGCATGGGCGGGCGCGGCGGCAAGTCGTTCAACGACTCGGTGGCGGCCCTCGCCGCCCGGCCAGCGGGTTACCGTGCTGCTCAACCCAATCCCGACCGACGGGTTCACCGGTCGCGCGGCGGCCGCCTCCGTCACCCACCGGTTCTGCGCGCCGAGCTACCCCACCGCCGCCGACCTCGCCACGGCGCCGCTGCGCCCGGGACGCCCGGTAGCCGGGTATGGGCGCCGCTGAACCGGTGCGCGATCCTTCTCGCGTGACCACTCCACGACGGACCCTCGCCGTCCAACTACGGGACCAGATCCGCGACCTCGTCGTGGCGGAAAGGCTCAATCCCGGAGACAAACTGCCGTCGGAGAACGACCTCATCGCCCGCTTCGGCGTCGGCCGGACAACTGTCCGCGAAGCGTTGAAGCTGCTGGAGCAGGACGGTGTCGTGCAGACAAGGCAGGGCGACGGCCGGTACCTGACCGCCCAACCCGAGCTCGACCGGCCGCTGACCCGGCTTGAGGGCGTCACTGAAATGCTCGCCAGCCGTGACCTGGCCGTCCACAACACCGTTCTGGACATCGCGCTCATCGAACCCGACGAGGAGCAGCGACGTCAGCTCCGCCTCGCCGCGGGCGAGGCACTGGTACGACTCGAACGACGACGCCAGCACCGCGACGACATCCTTCTCTACTCCATCGACCTGTTCCCCCGCTCGCTCGTACCGCAACCACTGTCCGAAGTGGACTGGACCGGCTCACTCTTCGCCCTGCTGAGCGAACACGGGCACCCAGTCGCCTACGCGTTGACCCAGGTACGCGCCGTGACCCTGGACCGCGCGCTGGCCCGGCGCCTCGGCCAACCCGCCACCGTCGCGTGGCTCCTGCTCGCACAGACCCACCATGACCACGCCGGCCGTCCACTGCTCTACTCCGAGGACTACCACCGTGGCACCGACTTCTCCTTCCACCTCGTCCGCCGACGCCACTGACATACCGGCCCGCTGACCAACCCGGCTTGATGTGACCAACCACGTGCCGGTGACCGATGCCCTTCTCGTTCGACGAAGTGCGGTGCGACATCGTGACCACCGGTCCGAGCCAAGGACGGACGGTGGCGCACACCTCCGGCAGGCCGGTCAGACGGGCGGTCTCGGTCGACCCTGCCGGCTTCTACCAGCACTGCGGCCGGACCCTTACCTGAATTTGGAGCCATCGATGTCCAACCCGCACTCCACACCTACCCTCGACCAGCTCCGCAGCGCACCGAAGGTGCTGCTCCACGACCACCTCGACGGCGGCATGCGCCCGGACACGATCGTCGACCTGGCCGCCGGGTCCGGGTATCGCGACCTCCCGGCCGACGATCCCGACAGCCTGCGCGACTGGTTCGCCGCGGCGAGCACCAGCGGGTCACTTCCGGTCTACCTCGCCACCTTCGAGCACACGTTCGGTGTCCTTCAGAGCACCGAGGCGATCGCAAGGGCGGCGCGGGAGAACGTCGAAGACCTCGCCGCAGACGGCGTCGTCTACGCCGAGAGCCGATTCGCGCCCGAACTGCACCTGCGGCACGGGCTCACAGCGGGCCAGGCACTCGACGCCGTGCTCGCCGGCACCCGGGAAGGCGTCCAAACGGTCAAAGCCACCGGTCGCGACATCGACGTGCGCATCATCGTCTGCGCCATGCGCGACCGCGGCGCGTTCCACGACATGGCCACCCTGATGCTCCGACGGCGTGATGCCGGCCTGGCGGGCTTCGACCTCGGCGGGCCCGAAGCCGGAAACCCCGCAGCGCAGTTCCGCGACCGGTTCCACGAACTCCGCGACGCCGGTGTCCGCCTGACCATCCACGCCGGCGAGGGCGACGGTGTCGAGTCCGTCCGGCAGGCCGCCGTCGAATGCCGCGCGGAACGGCTCGGCCACGGCGTACGCGTCATCGACGACATCGATGGCGACACACTCGGCCCGGTCGCCCGCTTCGTCCACGACCGCCAGATCGTCCTGGAAACCTCGCCATCATCCAACGTCCACACCGGGGCGGCCCCCTCCATGGCCGACCACCCGGCACCGCGACTGCACCGGCTCGGCTTCGCCGTCACCGTCAACACCGACAACCGACTCATGAGCCAGACCACCCTCAGCCAGGAATTCGACCACCTGGTCCGGCTGCACCGGCTCACCTGGCCGGAGATCGCACAGATGACCGCGGCCGCGGCCGCAGCCGCATTCCTGCCCCCCGACGAACGCGACGACCTCCACAGCCGACTGCTCGCATGGCACCGCCAGCTCCCAAGTACGGCCTGACGAGCAGTTCCACCAGGGAACAGCTCGTCACACCACCACCAGAACCCGCGCACCGCGGCGAGCTGCCGACTTGTTCCACGTTGCCTTCCAGATCGCCCGGATCGACGGCGTTATCCGCGAGCCTTCCATGGCGAGGTGGCGGTCAGGCGCATCGTCGGCAGTTCGCGGTTCGTCCAGGCCCGAAGGAGCCACGGCGTCCCCCGGATCACCGACGAACTTCGCGACGCCGGGGAACGCATCAACCACAAGCGCGTGGCCCGGGTGATGCGGGCCATCGGCCTGCAGGGCCTGCGGCTGCGCCGGCGGCACCGCACCACCGTCCCGGACCCGGCTGCAGCGAAGGCGCCGGATCTGATCGGCCGGGACTTCACCGCCGACGCGGTCAACCAGCGGTACGTCGGTGACATCACCTACCTGCCACACGGCGACCGCGGGTTCCTCTACCTCGCCACCGTCATCGACCTGCACTCCCGCCGCCTGGTCGGGTGGGCGAGCCGATCACATGCGCACCGACCTCGTCCTAGACGCCCTGCACGCCGCCCAGCGCACCCGCAGCAGTCTCGGCGGCCTGCACGGCGCGGTGCTACACACCGATCACGGAGCTCAGTACACGTCGAAGGCGTTCGCCGCCGCCTGCACCGCCGCCGGAGTCCGGCAGTCCATGAGCGCCGTCGGCAGCTCCGCCGACAACGCCGCCGCCGAATCGTTCAACGCCTCACTGAAACGCGAAACCCTGCAAGGCCGCCGCACCTTCACCGACGAACACGACGCCCGACTCACCACCTTCCGATGGCTGCACCGCTACAACACCATCCGCCGCCACTCACGCCTCGGACACCGATCACCGATCGCCTACGAGACCGCCACCACACCAACGCCGGCTACGCTGCCCCAAGCTGCATAACCGCGTGTCCAAGATCAGGGGCGAAGGCCCGGGTACGACGATGTGACGCAGCATGGGGATGAACCCTCGGGCGACAACGACGCGTGGATCTTGTTCGGCCGGTACCCGCGGATCACGTGGCGGCAGGACGCGGTGTGGCGCAGGCAGGCTTCCCGCGCATTCGACGACCTCACGGAGGACCTCGCGGCAGGCCGTTGGCCGCGCCCGCGGTGTCCCGGTGAAGAACTGGCGCTGCACTTGGTCTTGCTGGATGCGCCGGCTGCAGTCGAGGACGGCTGGGCCGGGCTGGACGAGACGGGTACTCGGCTGCTGGAGCATCCCGACGACTACGACTGGGATGCGGCGAGCGAGGTGCTCTTCCAGGACCACGACATCCTGGATCTGTTCCATGTCGAGATGTCGAGATGGACGGTATCGAAGATCCAGACAGTGATTACAACCGAACGACTGGGATGGGTGACTACCGCCCGCAAGCTTGGTTCCGCACCTTCCTGAACATGGATCCGCGCGATGGACGCAGAAAGTTCCGGCGTTGAACAACGACGCCCAGCAAGCCACCGGTTCGAAGGAGCCGTCCGGCAATCTCAGCACCGCGCGACAGCACGACCAGACGTCTGCGGCACGCGACGAGATCAGTCCGCAGCGGGAGAAAGCCTTACTGGACGCCATGCTCCGCTATCAGGTGGGAATCGACCCTGATCGTCTTGGCTCGGTACTCGACCTGGCCGCGATCGGGATCGTCAACAGCGGATGGCGTAACGGCCCGGTCGAGGACTGGCACGCGGGAGACGGGCCCCTCAGCGACGGCGACATGCTGCGCGTCAACGCGCACACCACATGGCGGATCCGCGAGATCGCGCGCCGGTGGCGTACCGATCTCAGCCTGACCGCCCAGTCGCCGATCGCAGCACTGGACGCGTTGGAAACGGACGACGTCAATTGGCTGGCAGCGCGGATCTTCCGATGGCTGATCAACCCCAGCCGGCGGCTACCGACCGCCGTCAAACTCGTCGACCTCGCAGGTGATGACCTGGGCGAGTTCACCGAACACGTGAACGGCACGCTGGGCAGCTTCGCCGCCACCGCCGAGCGGCGCGGCGCACGGTACGCCCTGTACCAGGCCGCAGCACACGGTGGATTGGCCTGCCCGCACTGGTGGGGCCACACCAACCTGGCCGGAACTCGTCCGCACCTTCGTTCACACCCTGGACGACTCCGACCATTCGCATTGGGGACCAGACGGATCCTGGAGGACCCGGCTTTCACCCGAACCAGCGCAGGTAGTGGACCGCAGCCGTCTCCAGCGAATCCTCCTCGACCGGCCCTGGGATCTTGAACCAGACGCCGCTCAGTGGATCGTCGGCGCAGGCATTGGGTACCTGCGAGCACGGTTGCCTGCACTCCCCAACGACCTTGTCCTTCCTCCGTAGCTCACCGCCGACCACACCACTGCGCGGCAACGCCGCGACCTGGAGCCATCGGTACACGCCGGCAGCATCGCCGACCTCCTGCCGATCTCCAGCCTCCGCACCGTCGACATCAGCGTGTGTTCAGTGGAGTACAGGCCGCTGCTCGTGTGCGATGCCGCTGCCCACCGCCGCATCCCCGCCAGCCGCCGCGTTGACCGAGGCCTCATTCGCCAGTCGGCGCTGCGGGCCGGATCGAGAATTTCCAGCTCGGAGAATTCCTGGCCTACGCGAGTCCGCGTAGGCGGGTGCTGCTGGACGGGGAGTTTCACCTGACCCCGGACCTGGCGTGAGGCCGACATCGGCGACGCGCAGCGATTCGCGACCAACCGGCGCTGGGTCCGGAGACACTTGCCCGCACGGTCGATGCCGAATTGCCGGCAAGGGGGTGACTGCAGACACGAACTTTCCGCCTTGATAGAGCCGTCTCGGATGTCAGGGCGCATCTGCCCAGGACCGCTCGGGTCCTGTCAGGACGCGATGAGTTCGGCCGGGTACTGGGTCGCTTCGCGGCGTCGGGTGGCGCTCACGCGCGTGTAGGAGCGCATCAACGTGCCCGCGTCATGACCGAGACGCTCCGCCACTTCATGGATGCCGTACCCGTCGTCGAGCAACGCCGAGGCGATCAGGAGTCGGACCTGATGCGGCCCGATCGGGCGTACACCCGCGCCGACCACGAGCTTGTTGAACCGATCCGTGACGTTGTCCGGCCGCAACGGCCGGCCGGGTACGAGCAGAGAACGATGAAGGCGGCAGCCGAACGTCAAGGTTGCGGGAGCCTGGTTTCCCGGCTGGTCCCGTCCGATGAGCGCGAAGCCGTCGACCGTGGTGACGGCCTTTCGTGCATCGTAGCCGCACGTCAGGAGCCGGGCGGCAGCGCCCGGGTGGTGCCGATCTGCTGTGCGGGCACCGGGTACTGGGCGGTGACAAAGCGGAGCACGGCCTGATGCCCCGCCTCGACGGGCAGGATGCGGGCGGCGGTGCCGGCGACCTTGCCGTCCTGGGTCTGGGCCACCGTGGCGGTGTACGTCTGCGCGGCGAGGTCTTCGAGCGGCTCCAGCACCTTCGCGAGCTCCGTGACGGATGACGTACGGCCGATGTCCCTCAGCGTCTGCCTGGCGATGCCCAGCTGCGTCGGCGCGGGCGTGGCGGACCAGGCGGCGCGGTGGTCGCGGTGGTGGTCGCGGCACGCCTCCAGGAGCGCGGTCACCGCGGGTGGCACCGCGCCGACCTCGCCGTCCTCGGCCCGTCGCAGCGCGGCGTCGTACGCGTCGACGAGTAGCCGTTCGAGGGCGGCGCCGTGGGCCGCAGCACGGGCCGGATCCGCGTACGGCGAGGTCATGAGGGCAGGCGTCCCGCCGTCGTCTCCCGCGCAGCCGGTCATCGCCGCCGCGCCGAGCCCCGCGACGCCGAGCAGGAGTACCCGGCGGGTGGCCGTCACACCGCCCCCTCGTCGGCGGGAGAGGCGCGGTCGACGGGGAACAGCGCGTGGGCGACACCCGCCGCGAGGGCCGCAGCCGGCAGCCTCGCGGGGTCGGGCGGGAACGGCTGGCCCGCGGTCAGCAGCGCCTGGACGACCAGCAGAGCCGCCAGCTGCTGGGCATCCGCGCCGGCTGTGCCCGCGAACAGTTCCCGCAGCTGCGGCGTGGGTACCGTGACGACGTTCCTGACGTACGTCTGCACGGTCACGTCCTCCACGGTCGCCGCCAGCTTCACCGCGTCCACGGCCGTCGCGAGCTTGCCCAGCGCGGCCTGGACGGCGCGGGCGTACTTCGGGTTGGGACCCTCCTGCGCCTTCCCACCCGCCCGCACGGCCGCCTCGTTGAACGCCCGGGCATGCTCGGTGTGCATGGCTGCGGCCCTGGTACAGAGGTCGAGGACGCCAGACTCCACGGACAGGTTCCGGGCGGCGTCGTACACCGCCGTCGCGAGGTTCTCCAGGGAGGCCGCCGTCTGCAGCAGCTTGACGACGTTGCCGCCGGCACCGGGCGACGGCGCCATCAGGAGGGCAGGCCCAAGACGAACCTTCACAATCCCTTCATACCGGACCGACCACCACCCCGGGGCATATCATCTGAAACCGTGACGGTTGCTGTGATCCTCGCCGACCTCGACCAGTGGCTCGCCGCGAACGCACCCCGGACACTGTCCCTGCTGCACCCCCCGGCGAGCCAGGAGCAGCTGCGGGAGCTGGAGTCGCGGCTCGGGTTCGCGCTTCTGCCCGAAGTCGCGAGCACCCTGCTCTGGCACAACGGGGCAACGGAGGAGATGGGCGGCTTCCAGCTGGCGCCGGCCTACTGGCTCACCAACGCGGCCGGTGTCGCTGGTGACGCCAGTCGCCTGAGGGCAACCGCTCGCGCATCCAACCCGGAGGCATGGGACGTGCACTGGGTGCCGCTCGCTGCCGACCGGTGCGGCGGCTACCTGGTCGTCGACCACACCCCAGACGTGGACACCGGCCGGGCCTTTCTCTGGGAACCCGAGAACGGCGAGGATGCGATGGGGTCATGGACGGGTCTTGAGGAGCTCTACAGCGAGCTCCGGTCCGCGCTGCTGGGTGGAGCACCGTGGCTGGACAACAGCTACCAGCTGGTCGACGGCGGGGTGGAGTGGGAGTGACGCTCGCGTCATCCGACTCGGCCGCGAACAGGACGGCTCGGCGGACGGCCGGATTGTCGGCCGTTCGGTTGATTCGGCGCGCTGCCGGCCCCGCAATTGCGGACAAACCTGCGATAAAGCTTGGAAAAACCTCCTAGAGTGATTTTTGCGCTCTTGCCCGAATACTCAGACCTGCCCCTATGCTGCACCGCTGCCGTGTGGGTGATCGACGGCGGCGCACCGTTGCCGGGTTGCCACCCCGACGGTGCCCTTGACCGACCACGGTGGGGTGTTCATGCAGCAGATCGGCCGAAGGGCGCTCAACGCGTTCCTCGTCCTGGCGCTGACGTTCGGCGCCGTCGGGACAGCGCTCGCACCAGCGGTGACCGCGGCGGCGGCCGTAACCGGGACCGACGATTTCACGGCCGGCCCGGCCATGCTGCCGGGCGAGAGTGCCGACGCGTACCTGCGGCGGATCAGCCCGCCAAAGGCTTCGCTGGCGAAGGAGATCGCCCAGGTACAGGCCGATGCGGAGCTGCCCGGCGCGATCGTCGCCGACCCGGCCGACGCCGCGGGCGGTGGCGCGCAGTTCGTGGCGACGGCGCTGGAAGACAACGACATCAAATTCTGTGAACGCACGCACGACCTTGCCAAGGCGACCGGCAGGCCCGCGCCCTGGTACTACGGCAACCGCTTCTTCGCCTGCCAGGTCGGCGAGTCCATCGACTATCTTCACAAGGAGTGCGAAGGTGCGGCATGCCGTGTCATCGCGCGCTCGTCGTTTCGCCTGACAGCGGTCGGTCTCACCGGCAACGAGGGTCGCACCATCACGTGGAAACTGCGCGTGGACGAGATCAAGGGCAGCAATCCCGCCCTGTGGGCCACGGCTCCGCTGACCCTCTCGGTCGCCTGCGTGGAGCAGACATCAGACGGCGGTGAGTGCAAGCAGGGAGCGAGCAAATCCAGGACGCTCGCCGAGTGGGAGCTCAACAGCACCTACCAGCAGAAAACGGAGGGCAAGACCACGGGTGCTACCGGCTGGGACCAGACCTCCTTCTCCAAGTTGAAGAAGCCCTCGCTGCGCACCGACCCGAAGGTGTCGACGTTCGAATTCCGGGTGACCGCCCTCAACACGATCTCCCCCAGCCCGGAAAGTGGCGTCTACCGCGGGCCCCATACCACCGTACGGTGTGATGAGGCGCAGTACATCGTCTGGAAAGGTCCTGGCGGATGCGTCTTCGACCAGGTGCGCGGCATCATGCAGTACGACTACACCGGTCCTGAGCAGGAGTCGGTCTTCTTCTTCTATCAGGCGTACTGGTACCTCGACCGCGTCAAGAAGAACCCGCCGGCCGGCGTCTACATCCCCGGCAACTTCGACAAGCGCCCGATCACCTTCATGACCCGCAACGTCTACGAGATGAAGAAGCGGAGCAAGGTCCCGGCGGAGTGTATCCGGCAGAACGGGGGGAAAAACTACACCGTAGGCGCCGACGGCGTCACCCGGTATGAGTGCGACGAGATTCCGTTCAACTCCACCTACGAGGCGGCACCGTTCGTCGACGACACGAACGTCAACACCAAGGCGACGTGGGCGGCGAAGATCGTCAAGGCCGACGACAACAGCGACACGGGCGAAGAACTCGGTGCCTTCTACCGCGAAGATCGCATCCTCAGTAAGGACAAGTTCGTCGTCGAGATCAAGAACGCACCGGCGACGTGTGCGGTGTGCGAGAGCATGCCCCCCATGGGCGGCGGCGACATCGACCCGCTGATCCCGCTGCCCCTCGAGGATCCCGATACGGACGAGTCGTTCACCGACGGTGAGCCGGCGCTCGCCGACGAGCTGCCCGCGCCGAATGTCAGTGTCTGGGGTGACCCGCACCTGGCGACGCTCGACGGGTTGCAGTACGACCTGCAGTCGGTGGGTGAGTTCGACTTCGCGGAGTCCGAGAAGTACGGCATGAAGATCCAGACGCGGTTCGCCTCGATGAGCAGCGCCGGGACCTGGTCGGGGCTGGACGCGGTCGCGGCGAAGGTGGGGGACCACCGGGTGGAGTTCACCGCCGCCGGGGCCGTTCGCGTCGACGGCAAGGCGTTCGACCTGCCGGAGGAGCACTTCGTGGACCTGGGCGGTGACGCGACGCTGCGCCGTACCGGCGGCAAGCTCGCCGTCGCCTGGGGGTCCACTTCGGACACTCCGGTCATGGTGTGGCTGCCCGGACGTGCGGCGGGCATCGGGCTGCACATGCCGGCCGACGCCGGTCTCCGCGGGCTGCTCGGCAACGCGGACAAGAACCCGAAGAACGACCTGAAGCTGCGCGACGGCACCCAGCTGGCCGCCGACGCGTCGCCCGCCGTGCTGCACGGGGCCTACGCCGACTCGTGGCGGATCAGTCAGGCGTCGTCGCTGTTCACCTACCAGGCCGGGCAGAGCACCGCGAGCTTCACCGACAAGTCGTACCCGAAGAACGTGGTGACGATCAATACGCTGACGGCGTCCGAGGTCGCGGCCGGCACCGAGGTGTGCACCGCGCACGGCGTGGCGGCCGGGCCGCAGTTCGAGGCGTGCGTGGTCGACGTCGTGCTGACCTCCAATAACGAGTTCGCCGCGATGGCCGCGCAGCGCAAGGAGATCACCATCGATCCCCGCGCCGCGACCGTCACCGCGGCCGGTGACCTGTCCGTCGACTTCGAGGGCGCCACGCTGCCGTCGAACCTCGCGCCGGCGGCGCTGACCAACGATGCCGCGGCGACGTCGTTCGCCGGGCCGTTCAGCGGGCGGAACGCGTCGTACCGCATGTACACGCAGCAGCTGCCGGCGCACCTCAAGGGCAGCCTGTCCTTCGACGTCGTCGCCGTGGGCAACTGGGCCGGCGACGGCGACGTGGAGAAGGTGAGCCTGCAAGTCGACCGCAAGGAGGTGTGGTCGCAGGCGTATGACGGCACCGTCACCCCACAGCGCACCGGCACCCTGGCCAACGGGCAGCCGTTCGCCGTCTACCAGGTCACCGTCCCGCTCACCCACCGGATCAGCCAGCTGGAGGCGGTGTTCACCGCCGCCGGTGTCGACGGCCTGGCCAACCAGGGCTTCGGCATCGACAACATCGCGCTGCACGTCGACCCGGTCGCGCCGCAGGTCTTCGACGTGACGCTGCCGGCAACCATCGGCGACGGCGTCCCGGCCGCGGGTGCCGGCACCATCGAGACGCTGGTCTCGCGCGACGAGTACCGCATCAGCGTCAAGCAGGGTGAGGCACTGTACGTCGACACCATGGCGTGCCTGGACGGCCGCCTCGACTGGCAGCTGGTCGACGAGGCGACCGGCGCCGCCGCGCTGACCGGCGGCTGCGCGGGTGCCCAGACCGGGCCACTCACCGCCGGCACCTACCGGCTGGTCGTGCGTGCACCGCTCGAATACACCGGCACCTACAGGATGGCGGTGTCGGTCGTGCCGGCGCCGCAACGCTTCGACGTGTCGCTGCCGCTGACCGTCGGGCCGGACGCCCGCCCCGGCGAGGGCGCCGGTGACCTGGAGACCAAGGCGTCGGCGGACGAGTACCGGTTCACGCTGACCCAGCCGCAGGCTCTTGCCGTGAGCCTGGACTGCCTGAGCTACTGCGCCGAGCGGCAGATCGTCAACGAGGCGACCGGCGCGGTGATCACCTTCGGGTACTCGTCGAAGGACCGGACGAAGGTCCTGCCGGCGGGCACGTACCGCCTGGTGGTCCGCTCGTCGCCGGCGGACGCGAAGACCGGCCCGTATGGGCTCGAGGTAACCGTCATCCCGCCCGCCCAGACGTTCGACGTGCAGCTGCCGTTCGCCGTGTCCGACGGGGTGCCCGCGGCCGGCGCCGGCAACCTAGAGGCGCGCGCCTCCGTCGACGAGTACCGGTTCACGCTGCCGGCCGCGCAGGAGGTGTACGTCGACACGACCACCGCCGAGGGGCAGTTCATGTACCGGGCCGAGTGGACACTGGTCAACGACGCGACGGGTGCCAGGGTCGAGGGACCGGCGTGGTACAGCAGGTTGACCGACCCGCTGCCCGCCGGCAAGTACCGGCTGGTCGTCGACTCGTCGTCCAACAACGTCACCAGGTACGGCGTGCGGGTCAAGGCGAGCCCGCCGCAGCGCTTCGACATGACGCTCCCGATCAAGGTAGACGCCGGCGCCTTCGACAGCGGCGACGAGCGCGACGAGTACCGGTTCACGCTGGCCGGGACGCAGACCCTGCGGTACCTGGGCGGCGCCTGCTGGGCGCAGGGCGCGACGATGCGGCTGACGAATACCGCGACCGGCGCCGTGCTCGCCCAGGGCGGCTGCCGCGAGGACCGGACGATCCAGAACGTCCCGGCCGGGTCGTACGCGCTGCTGATCGCCGCGAACGGCAAGGTCTTCCAGTACGGCATAGAGCTCTTCGTCATGCCGGCGCCGCAGTCGTTCGACGTGGCGTTCCCGGTGCGGATCGCCGACGGTGTCCCGGCTCCGGGCGCCGGCAACATGGAGACCCGGGCCTCGGTGGACGAGTACCGGTTCACGCTGCCGACCGCGCAGGCGTTGTACATCGACGTGCAGGGCTGCTCGCCAAGCACGCCGCAGTGGCGGCTGCTGAACGACGTGACGGGCGAGCCGGTCACCTCCTACAGCATGTGCTCCGACGAACGGACCGGGCAGCTACCCGCCGGCCGGTACCGGCTGGTCGCGTCGGCCGAACTGGCCAGATCGGCCGCCGGCACGTACGGCATCACCATCACCCCGCTGCCGCCGGCGCAGCAGTTCACCCTCCAGCTGCCGGGCGAGATCCGGCAGAACGCGCCGGGCGCCGGCGCGGGCAACCTCGAGGACAAGACGGCGGTCGACGAGTACCGCTTCCACCTGGCGGACAACCAGCTGCTCTACATCGACGCCGGCGACTGCGCCGCGGACCCGGTGTTCGAGTACCGGATCCTGACCTCGACCGGCGACACGGTGCTGTTCGGCGGGTGCTCGCACGCGCAGACGCTCAGCCAGGAGGGCGTGTACCTCGAAGGAGGCGACTTCACGCTGTCGGTGCGCTCGTACGAGGAACGCTCCGGCACGTACACCATGAAGGTGCGGACGCTACCGACGCAGCGGTTCGCGGTGACGCTGCCGCTGTCGATCCGTGACGGCGCGCCGGTGGCCGGTGCCGGCCGCATCGAGCCGGGCACGACCGAGGACGCGTACACCTTCCGCCTCGGCGGGGGCGAGACACTGCACATCGACGCGCCGCAGTGCCCGGCCGGCCTCGGCTGGCAGCTCGTCCGCCGGACGGACCAGACCTCCACCGAGGTCGGCTCGGGCGGCTGTGCCACCGTGGCCACCGACCCACTGCCGTACGGGGACTACACGCTGTTCGTCTTCGGGTTGCAGGGCCCGGCGACGTACAAGCTCAACGTGGCCACGACGCCGCCCGACGCCGTCCGACTCACCGCCACGTCCGACACCCCGCACACCGTCCAGCTGGAGTGGACGGGCACCGCAGCGGCGGCGCAGACCCGGATCCTGCGCAACGGCAACGAGGTCGCCGTGGTGCCCGGCACGGACACCACGTTCACCGACCGTCAAGTCGACGCGGGCTCCTACACCTACCAGGTGCAGGAGATCGGCGCCGCGGGCGCGGCCGGCGAGCAGAGCGACACCGTCTCCGTCGGTGTCTCGGCCGCCACCGCGTTCCAGGTGAACCACGCCCGTTGCGGCGCCGAGGCCGGGGCACCCGGATGCACCTACACGACCACCGTCGAGGCGGACCCGGGGCACCCGGACACCGGCGGCCGGGAGCTGACCGACGGTGCCGTGGGCGACGCCTCGTACACCGCACAATGGCAGGGCCGCAACGGCGCCGGCAGCTACCACGCGACGGTCGACCTCGGCGCGGCCCGCAACATCCGGGAGATCACGACCGGCTGGCTGCAGGCACGGCAGGACTTCGTCTTCCTGCCGAACCGGGTGACCTACTCCGTCTCCGAGGACGGCGAGCAGTGGACCCAGGTCGCCGCGATCGACCGTCCCGCGGTTGACGGCACCGTCCAGCGCAAGGAGTACCGCGGCTTCGGCCTCGACACCCGGGCCCGGTACGTCCGCGTCGACGTCGACGGCGGCACCGCCTGGTCGATGCTCGACGAGATCGGGGTCTGGGGCTTCGGCGACGGCGTCTCGGCGCCGGTCGGCGTGACCGCGATCCCGCTCACATCCGCCCAGCAGATCCAGCTGACCTGGACCGGCAGCGGCGGCGCCGTGCGGACCGACGTCTACCGCGACGGCGAACGCGTCGCGCAGCTCGACGGCGGCGACCGCTGGTTCGGCGACCCGCTGCTGGAAGGCGGCCGGACGTACACCTACCAGCTGGCCGAGGTCGACGGCGCCGGCAACAGCTCGGCGATGAGCGAGCCGGTCACCGCGACACTGGAGGTGCGGCCCGCACCGGCTATCAACCTGGCCCGGTGCGGCGCCGCGGCCGGAGCCGCCGGCTGCGCCTACACCACCACCTCGGCGGCCGACCCGGCCTGGCCCGACACGGGCGGCACGTCGCTCACCGACGGGCAACGGGGCGGCGCGTCGTACGGCCCGCGCTGGCAGGGCCGCAACGGCGGCGGCAGCTACTCGATCACCGTCGACCTCGGCAGCTGGCAGCGGATCGACGAGATCAGCACCGGCTGGCTGCAGGCCCAGCAGGACTTCGTGTTCCTGCCGGAGATCGTGTTCTACCAGGTGTCCGACGACGGGCAGAACTGGCTCAACATCGAGAACCTCGAGCGGCCCAACGCCGGGTCGGCGGTCCAGCGCAAGGCCTACCGGGCCACGGGCTTCCAGACCTCGGGACGGTACGTAAGAGTCGAGGTCGACGGCGGCACCGCCTGGTCGATGCTCGACGAGATCGAGATCCTCGGCGCCGACACCCCGGCAGCGCCCGCCGCGCTCGTGGCCACCCCCAACGGCGCCGACGCGGTCACGCTCGACTGGACCGCCAGCGGCACCGCACAGGGCTACTTCGTCTACCGCGACGGCGAGATGGTCGGGTTCACGCCCGGTCCGCAGTACGTGGACCGGCAGGTCGACCCGGGCCGCACCTACCGGTACACAGTGTCGGAGTACAGCATCTGGGGCCGATACTCGGACCAGACCACGCCGGTCCCGGCGACCACCGCGCAGCGCGACCCGGCGCTCGTCAACCACGCCCGAGGCCGTGGCTACACCACCAGCGTGGCCGCGGACCCGGCCTACCCCGACACGGGCGGCACATCCCTGACCGACGGGCAACGCGGCGCGCTCGTGTACGACGCCCGCTGGCAGGGCCGCAACGGCGCCGGCACCTACTCGGTGATGCTGGACCTCGGCACGACCCGGCACCTGCGGGAGCTCAACACCGGCTGGCTCGCCGCACCCGCCGACGGCGTGGCCCTGCCCGGCACGGTGACGTACTCCGTCTCCACGGACGGCGAGACCTTCACCGAAGTCGGCACGGTCGACCAGCACTGGTACGCCTGGGAGACGGCCGCCCACAACTACCGGCTGACCGGCCTCGACGCCGACGCCAGGTACGTGAAGGTGACCATCGAGGGCGGCACCGCCTGGTCGATGACAGACGAATTGGAGGTCTACGGCACGCCGTAGGCGTAGCACACCGGTGGCCGGTACCCGCTCGGGGTCCCGGCCACCGCGCCCTCTTGCGACGCTCACCCCTGGCGGGAGCGAGCGAACCAGCTGCGGGCACACCACATCTGGGAGACATCGAGATAGCTTCTGCCCGATGTGCGGGCCGCTGCGGCCCGACGCCGTTGCCCTCGACGCGCTCGCTGCGGACATCGACCGCCTCGACGTGCTCGCCCTGCTGCCAGCCGATGCTGCTACGACGCTGCGTGAGCACGATGGCCTCACCCGCATCTGAGTCGACACCCTGGAGCACCTCGCCGGCGCCGTCGAAACTCTCGCCAACCCACTGTTCCACGCAGCCGTCTCGAACGTCGACCAGATCTTGAACGGCAAGGGCGCCATCTTTCAGCGCCTCGAGCACACCGCCGACCTGCTTGCCGCCAACGGCTACCCGGCCCTCCGTCAGCGTCTCAACCGGCGACGTGGCAGCGGCTGCTGCAGACCTGGGCGACCCGCCATGCTTTCACCCATCGCGACGGCGTGGTTGACGCCAAGTACCTGAATGCGCTGCCTTCCAGCCCAGCCCAACTCGGCCTACGGCTCACCGTCACCGAGCAGCAGGTCCGGCAGGCGATCAGCGACTCCCGCGAATTGCGCACCGCGATCTCCGGCCTGATCAGCACACCCTGATCAGCAGGCGTCGTGTCCGACGTACTCGCGCTGGCCGCAGCAGGGAGTGCCAGCCGAGACAACCAGCTCGCGCCAACGATGAGAACGCCGAGCGAGCACGCCGGCGGACTGCAGAGAGATCACCGTACGGACGTTCGTGTCAACGATGTGTCGCGATCATCCACAGTGGACACTTGAGTTCAAGGGGGTGCAAGCATCCGAGTCAAGGTGTCGATCGCGGCACGACAACAGCCGACACTCGCATAGTGCCTGCTCAACCGCAGTTCATGTCGATCGCCGGCAGGCCATCACAGACCCCTTGACTCCGTCCGGCGTAACAGCAAGGAGATTTTCAAGCACTCTGAACAGCCACCTACGACACAAACCGTACGGTCGTACGGGCAAAATCGCGTGTCGCACCCCTTGCCTACACATCGATCTGGGTCGACAAAAAAGGCCAGCTAAGCTGGCCTTTTTACCCGGTCGGGACGGCGGGATTCGAACCCACGACCCCTTGACCCCCAGGCTCGTAACGACTCCACTACCGAGTGTTGCCTGATGCCGGTCTATGCCCTCACGTTCTCCTGACCTCCTCATACTACTCCTTCCCCGTGCCAGCTGGTGCTGCGTCATACGTTCGTGTCCACCTGGAGTTGATCTCCGCTGTGAGCCCGTTGTGAGCGCTTCCCGGTCAAGTGCCGTTCGTATTGCTGCGTCCGCACTGCATTCGCAGTCGTTCGACGAGCGCTCGGATGGTCGTCTTCATGCCGCGCTCAGCGCCTCGGCGGTCGCGGCGAAGTCTGGGCGATGAGCCCGCAAGGTCGTCCGCGGCCTGACGCCGGCGGCCAGCGTTGACCCGCGAGTCGTAGCGCATCAACGTCGCCGGGTCATGACCAAGACGCTCAGCCACCTCAGCAATGCCATACCCGAGGTCCAGCAGATTCGAAGCGACCAAATGCCGGGTCTGATGCGGACCGAGCGGACGCACGCCCGCAGCGACCGCAAGCTGTTTGAACCGGTGCGTGACGTTGTCCGGCCGCAACGGCCGCCCTTGCCGGCCGGTGAACATGAAACCGGACGCCAACACCCTCCCCGACCGCGGCCTGACATCGGTCAAAACCGCGAGCGTTGCCGGGTCAAGGACCAGACTCCGGGTGCCGTTGTGCGTCTTCTCCCGCACCCGGCTCGTCGAATCCTCAACGACCCGCTGCCGGCGAACCGTCAATGCGGCGAGGTCCAGTTCGAGATCACGCCAGCGCAGACCGCACAATTCACCACGGCGCAGACCGGTCATCAGCAGCAACCGCCACAACGGATACAACCGATCGCCAGCAACATGCTCATGAAACGCCGGACCTCATCCACCGTCCACACCGCACGCAGGTCGTCAGACTCCTGCGGTTTACACGCGCCGAGGGTCCGGCCAGTTTGCTCGCCGAACGTCTTGCCCAGCACCAGATGCAACGTCCGTAACGTCGTACGGGAGTAGCCGGCCGCCTCCAACTGCTGGTAAGTGCGCTCAACCGTCCTGGCGCTCAGCCGCGACCGCAACCCCGCACCAACCACAACAGCACTGACGTGGGAACGTTCAACGCAACGGACGGACCCACCGCGGCAAGACGGCGGCGTGGGAGACGGCACAGACGGTGTTCCCCAGGGCCGCCGGCCGACTTACAGCGCTGCGCGTGCGGTCTGTTCCGATGCCGCCTGGCGCGGGTCAACGGCCGCCGCACGCAGGGCCAGGGCCACGCGTGTCAGGGCCATCCGCCGGGCGAGGCCGGAGCGCAGCAGCCGCGCGACGCGCAGGCGCTCGGTGAGCAGGAGCGCCTCGGCCCAGCTGGCCAGCAGGTGTGCCGCGGCGTCCGGGTATTCGCGCCGGGCGCATTCGGCGACGAACAGCACGTCCGGTTCGCAGAACCCGCGCAGGACCGGCACCGGAACCGCGATCAGTACACGAGCGGCCCGGCCGGCGGCACGCCAGCGGGACGTCGAGCGGATTACGTCGATCAGGTCGGCCGCCAGACGCCAGTCGCCGTCGACCAGACGCACGGCATGCCGGGGTTCGTACAGGATCGATACCAGGCAGAGGCTCGACGGAAGGTCCCGGTCAGCAATGCCGAGGCGAGCCAATCCGATCGCGATGTGCAATTGACGCGCGGACGGACAGTGCTCGCCCAGAGGCCTGGCGATCTCGCACAGCACCTCGCGGAACACGTCCAGGGCTGCCGGGGCCGGCCTGCCCGGGCGGATCGCTTCGAACAACAGCTCGGCGCGGATCGCCGGAGCGCCCGTCTCCAGGTCGTCGAGCTGGACTGAGAGCTCTGCCAGCGTAGGAGCCTCGATGGCGCCCGGCTCGAGGGCCAGCAACCGGATGCGATGGTGCAGCAGGGCTTCGGCCTCAGATGCCACCCCTCCGCCGAACCAGAGCGGAAACGCCTGGTGCATCAGGCTCAATGCCTCGTCCACCGCGGGCACCGCGTGCAGCAGCGGTTCAAGCGCGGCAAAAGCCCACTGGGTGTGCGGTTCCAGTGTCAACCGGCTCAGCCGACGCAGCGAGTCGAGCGCGGGAACGGTGTCGTAGACGTCGAGGGGCGTTTTCGCGCCGAGGTCGCTGATGTGCAGCGCGGCGCCCACCTGCTTGACGCCGAACGCTTCGGTCAGGGACTGCCAGGATGCCGGGCTGAGCGTGGCCTGCCACAACGCCGCGAGCTCGCGCCATCGTGCGGCCGGGTCGGCAGCGTCCGGGAACAGTGTCGCCATGGTGATGCCGTTGCTCAGAGCCACCAGCAGCAGGACGAGGTTGGCGGTCCGGATGCTCAGCCGCTCCGGGATGCTCGTCCGACGCGGGCTGTAGTCCTCAAAGCCGCGCCATGCGTCGACGTACAGCGCGTTCTGCAGGACGTCGATGAGCATTCCGATCAGCCCCTGCCGGGTGCGGGGGTCGGTATCGCGAACCGCGTGGCCGAGAAACGCGAGCACCGTGTTGCGGGCGCAGAGCAACTCGAAGGACAGCAGCGCGCTCAGCAGGCCGTAGTCCGGCTCCTCCTCGCGGATGCTCAGCGAGTGGCCGCCCCGCTGCGTGCTCTCGTACGTGTGCAGCAACGCGCGATGGGTGTGCCGCGCGACGAGGTACTCGCCGAACGTCGCATGCAGAAACTCATAGGCGCTGGCGGTGCGTTCGCCGCCGCCGTCGACAGCGGTCGCCTGCGAGACGTGCACGAAGAAGAACCGGCTGACGAGCTTGCGGGCCTTGTCCGGCGGCACCGGCAGCCGGTGGGTGCGCTGCGACGGCGCGGCGGTGAACGTCTGCAGGTCGGCGGCCAGCTCATCCTCCAGGACGGCCTGGCTGCCCCGGTTGAACATCGCGAACGCCGCGATCGATAGCGTCAGCAGCTCCTTCTCGGCGAGCCGCTCGACCTCGTCCGCCTCCACACCCGGCGCGTGCTTGCGGACCTCGCGCGTCGCGAACCTGCGCAGCAGCCGTTCGTACAGGTCCGCGCCAGCGAAGTTGGCGCCGTCGCGCTGCAGCGCGTTGCCGTCCGAGTCGTACAGCGCGAGCATGAGCAGCAGCAGCGGCTGCTCGGCAAGCCCCTGGTGAGCCAGCACGGCCGGCGCGGTCAACGGCTGCAGGCCCGACGCCGCGAAGTACCGGGCGTTGTGCTCGTTCCAGCGGTCGAGCCACCGCTTGATGCGCACCTCGTCGAAGGGCTCGAGCCGCATCACCATGGACCTGTTGGGGATGCGGACCCGGTGCGCGACGACGGTCCGGCTGGTAACGACGACGACGACCGGGCAGCCCTTGATCGCCTCGCCGCGCTGGAACTCCTGCACCAGCTCCAGGTAGTCGGCGCGGCTCGCGGCGCTGCTCTGGATCAGCTCGTCGAGCCCGTCGAGGATCACCACCGGCGCAGCGTTACGGGCGGTCCGGGCCAGCTCTGCCCAGTCGAGCCGGCGGCTCAGCAACCGTTCGATCGCCTTCGAGATCTGCAGGTAGATCGGCGCGTCGGCGACGACGCTGCGCAGGTCGACCCGCACGACCGGACGCCCCAGGGCCCCGAGCTGCGCGGCGAGCATCCGCGTGAACGCCGACTTGCCGGCGCCGGGATGGCCGAGCACGAGCAGCGGCATGAGCGTGGCCGACGGGGACAGCAGGTAGCGGACGAGGAAACCCTGGACCTCGTCCCCGGCCGGCACCTGCTCCCACCAGGCTTCCTCGTGCGGGTGGTCGTTGCCCAGGTCGAACGGCTTGGCCCGGTAGCCCGGGTTGACGTACAGGTCCCGTAGCACCGGCAGCCGCGGCGCGCCCTGGTCGTGCTCCGTCGCGTCGCGGGTGACCTCGTCCAGGTAGAACTCCGCCAGCTCGGCCCACTGGTCGGCTACCTGCGGGCGGCGCTCGACGCGATCCAGCGCGCCGTGGAACCCGGACAGGCCTGCCGGCTGCCGGTCCAGGCAGGCGCGGACCTCGTCGAGCATCGTCCCGATCTCGGATCCGGAAACGGCCGGGACCACGACCATTCCGAGCTGTCGGCGCAGCCGGGCGAGGTTCGCGTCCTCGGGCGGTGCGGGCAGGAGCTGCGAACCCCTCGGAGCATCGTCGTCGAACAGCGTCCAGATCGTGAACGCCGGCACCTTGGCGGCCACCGCGAGCACATACTTGCGATAGCGCCGCAGCGCCCCGGACGGGAGATGCTGCAGGAGCTGGAACTGCAGCCGACGGATGGCCGGCAGATGCGCGTTCGGAGCATCCACCACCAGACATTCGTTGAACAGCGCTGCCGTCTCGGAGTACAGCTGCCAGATCTTAAAATCAGTCTCGCTCGACGTCTTCATCGGGGAGGGTACCGGCACCCGCATGCCGACCATGAGCGCGATCGCCGATCGATCGAGCGTTGGCCAGCGCCTGACGTCCAGCCGACCGTGTGACGCCTCGGCGGCCGTCTCCTGATCGGCGAGCTCGGTGAAGAACGCCGAAACCACGAGGACGGCATGGGTCGCGATCATGAGCGGCCCCCGGGTGATCGGGTCGGCGTTGACGAGCCCTGTGATCGCGGCACGACGCAGGCTGTCCAGTGCCTGGATCAACTCGTTCTTCGCGTCGAACACCCGGATCTCCGCGAACCCGGAGCCGGGTTCGGACTGGTTCGCGGCGCCGATCCACTTGACCAGGCGGCTGGTGCGGCCGCCCTCGATGACCCGGGCCGCGTCGACGATGCGGTAATCGTCCGTCACGCCTACAGCCCCCGCACGGCGGCGGCCAGCGCCGCGCGCACGATGGCGAGGACGGCCCCGTCGTCGAGGGTGCGCCGGTCCGTGTCGGTCGCATCGGGCCCGGTGTAGATCCAGTGGTGCCCTCCGTCGTGTCGGGGGACGTACGCCAGGTGGGCGAACACATGCCCCAGTTGGCGCGGGCCGTCCGGCGGTACCAGCCGGACCACACCGGTCAGCAGGGCGCCACCGGGATCGGCGGCGGCCCCCAGGCGCAGCGGCTCCGACGTCTCGAACGCGATGCGGAGCCCGACGATCAGGATCTCCAGCGCCGCGCGATCGATGCGGGCGTCGGGCAGGGCTTCGTGGACGTCGTCGTGGGCGTTGGCGAGCACGTCGCCCAGGTCACCGACCGCCTGCACCCGCAACGCCTCCGCCTGCGCGGCGCGGTCGGTGGCAACCGCCTCGCCGGCCTGGCCGTTGGCCCGGGCGCGTTCCAGGTCCAGCGCCGCGTCCACGAGGGCCTCCTGGTCACGGCGCAGGCCGCGGGCGTACGCGTCGATCGCCTCGACAACCGCCCGCGCGTCCTGGGGCCGCTCCGCCGGATTCTTCGCCAGCAGCCGGAGCGTCAGCCGGGCCAGCCGCGGCGGCAGGCCATGCAGGTCGGGCGGCGGATGCTGCAGGTGCTGGCGGCGGTACTGACCGCGCGGGCCGGGGAACGGTCGCGCCCCGGTGAAGACCTCGCACGCCAGCACTCCGAGCGCGTACAGGTCCGACCGCGGCGTAGCGGGCTCGTTCCTCCACAGTTCGGGCGCGGTGTACTCCTCGGTCCCCCAGTCGGCGAGCGACACCGTCACGGGACCCTCGGTCAGGTTCTTGGACAAGCCGAAGTCGGTGATCTGCCAGGTGGACCCGAATCGCAGGACGTTGTCGGGCTTGAGGTCGCGGTGCACGATCGACTCCGCCGCGAGCTGCTGGAGTCCCAGCGCGATCTGCCGCACGACCTGCACGCCGGACGGCAGGTCGAACGACGCCGTCTTCAACGCGTGCCCGAGGGACTCGTCGGCCCGCGGCATCACGATGTAGAGATCCTCGTCCACGAACTGGAAGCTCAGCGGCACGACGAGGTGCGAGGTCTCCTTGCCGGACCGTTCAGTGTGGACCAGCACTTCGCTGATCTGCACCTCGCGGTCGCGCCGACGCTCGGCACTCACGCCGGGATATTGCAGCCGGACCCGCTTGATCGCCACCGGCGTGCCGTCGGGGCCCGTGCCCCTGAATACGCTGCCCATACCGCCGGGTTCGCCGATATTGTCCTGATCATCGTAGGTCCATTGAACACCGTCACCGTCGGTGAATCGCAGTACAGTCACGGCCGCCATTCTTCCAACCGCCGCCCATCAGCCGCGTTTCAACACTCAGCCGTACGGCCCCCGCTTCCGGATCGTTGCCGCACGCAGGACGACGGCTGGCGCCCAGCGCTGCGCTTTCGTCTCATCAGGATTCGGCGGCTCGCATCCGCGCCGCGAGGTCGGCTCGCAGGTTGGGATTGCAGCGGGCCTGGTCGAGCCACAGCGAGGCGACCGGGATGCCGACCTCGTTCATGACGAGCCTCGCCTCCGGCATCGCACCGGTCTACCCGGCGGCCAGCAGCCACACACCGTAGGCGACGCCGATGAGCAGTGCGACGCCCACAGCCAGGCGGAAGAACGACACACTGCCGGTCAACTCGCCGTCGAGTGGCTCCAGCGTGCCGCCGAGTTCCGGCACCGACGAGGGCCGGAACACCACCGCGGCGACCCCACCTGCGGCACGGGAACGGCGCGGCGGACGCGGCGTCCCGGACCCCCGTTGCGGCGCGGCATCCACGCCACGACGTCGGACATGCCGGCCCGGACCGCGACATCGTGCGGATTCCAGCCGGGCAACCGATGCTCGGCGTCCTGGACGGCGACGACCGGCGCGGCATCCTGGGCGTGGACGTCGTCGAGCCACCACCCGGGCTTGACCGGAATGATCCGTAGCACGCCCTGGTCAGACGCCACCGCAACCGTGACCGCCGCGCTCTGCTTTGCACGCAGGTCGGTGACCACATCGGGGGTGAGCGCCTTGTCGCGCACGAAGAACAGCGTCGTGGTCAGGACCGGCCCAGCACGGCCATGAAGACGAACAAGGCTCCGTTGCGTTGAGCGTTGGCAAGATCGAGGCAAGCTTGAGCGGTGAAGTCATCGATCCGTCCTGGCCCGTGGCTGCCCGCGAAGTCGGCGTTCGCGGGGTTCCGGTTCCCGGTGGAGGTGATCGTGGTCGCGGTGCGCTGGTATCTGCGGTTCAACCTTTCCTACCGCGACGTCGAGGAGTTGCTGGTCGAGCGCGGTGTGGAGGTCGATCACGTCACGGTGTATCGGTGGGTGCAGCGGTTCACGCCGCTGTTCGCCGACGCGGCCGGTTTGCCGCCATGCACCCGGCGAAAGGTGGCACGTCGATGAGACGTACGTCAGGGTCAACGGAGTTTGGCGGTACGTGTACCGGGCGGTCGACCAGTACGGTCAGGTCATCGACGTGCTGGTCTCGGCTCGTCGGGACGCCGACGCGGTCCGTCGGTTCTTCCGCCGGGCGCTGTCCACGCTGAAAGCCAAGCCCAGCGAGGTGGTCACCGACGCCGCCGCGGTCTACCCCGCCGTGCTCGACGAGCTGGTCCCGTCCGCGTGGCATCATGTCGAGCGGTACGCCAACAATCCGATCGAGGCTGATCACAGTCGACTGAAGCAACGGTTGAGACCGATGCGCGGCCTACGAACGGACACGACAGCACAGGTCATCATCGCCGGCCACGCGTTCATGCAGAACCTGCGCCGCGGACACCACGAACTCGCTGTCGACTTCCCGCCCGCTCTGCGAGTCGCCGCAGCGTTCACCGAACTCGTCCACGCGATCTGACCGCGGACCCAACACGGGTTCAAGGCGTCCGCCGATCCCACAACGCAACGGCGCCAACGATCCTTCCGCGAGCGGCATGACCAGAAACAGGTCTTCATCGACGAACCGATAGCCGAGCGGCAGCACGAGATTGCTCGTGTCTGCTCCCGAGTGCGCCGCGCGGATGAGGCGCTCGACGATTTCGACTTCACGGGCGCGTCTGCGCTCGTCCCCCTCGGTCTGGCGTTGCAGCCGGACCCGTTTAACGGCAACAGGACTGCCGTCTGATGCCTAGCCGACGAACACAGCACCGGCGCCACTCGGGTCGCCGATGCGGCGGCGTTCGTCGAAGCTGTACTCGGTGCCGGTGTTGTCCGTAAAGCGGATCACCGATTGCTTACCCTCTCCAGGCCGCCCATAAATGCCTTCGCACAGCATAATTCCTGGGCGATGGCAACGATCGCGGCCGGTGCTGATTTCTGACAGCAAGCGGCCTTACTGCGCAGAGGCGCCAGTGCCAGGGTGTAAGGAATGCGCATCGAGCCATCGGTCAGCTTCAGGGGCGCCCTGCAGGTGCTCGGCCAGTTCGACCGGCCGACGCTGACCGAGATCGACGCTTCGCTTGGCGGCGTCGTTTTCGGCGCCAGCGCGGCGATCGGCGACCCATTTGTCGGCCTGATCGACCCGGCGAACGAGGTGATGGCACAGTGCAGGCGGTTGATGCACGGGCTTGCCTTTCAGTTGGCCGGCACCACCGGCCTGGCTCGCTACCAGCTGATCGAGGCCGCGCACACCATCGTTGTGGTGGCCTCGTTCTTCGACACCCTCCGCACCGCGATCGGACCGCGCCACGCGGGGTTGAAGGTTTCCACTGAGGGGGTCCTGCCGGGTCCGCGTACACAGCGGCAGGACGGACGCGGCCGTCTCGCGGAACTGATGCAGACCCGCGTTGCGATGCCGTGGTCCGGCCTCGGGTTCGAAGCGAATCTGCAACACCGGATCGCGCCGCTCTATCGTTCGATGGCAGAGCGCTCGTTCCAGTTCTTCCGCGGCCTGCCGGGCTGGCAGCAGGTGCTGGGGACGACACACAACGACATCGTGACCGACGCATTGGTGTTGTACCGCGACGGTTACGCCGACTTGGTCGGCCGGGCGACCGAATTCGCCTTCTGGGCGGATCTTGCTGAGCACACGCAGACACACCAGGAACTGAACGTCATCGCCGGGGCGCTGACCGCCATCCGTGCGGACACCAAGGCGCTCGCCAGCCTTGAGTCGCTCCTCCGCCATGCGATCACCAGCGGCGGCACCTTCACAGGCTCTCGGGTCGGGCGGCCGGACGTCGTCAGCGCGCAGGACATCGTTGCCGCCGTCAACGCGAGCACGCTGCGCAAGCCGGTCCTCGCGCGCGAGGGCTCCTGGTACGGCGAGACCCTGCGGTTTCCGTCAGTTGAAGAGATCCACGTGATGCCTCGGTTTCGCTTTGCGCTCGCCGACCCTGCGGCACGCATGGCCGACGAGTCCTGGTGGCTCGAACGGCCGGTGGAGTCCGATCTGAACCTGTTCCTGGCGGCGCACTTCGCTTCGCCCGAGAGCATTCGGCGCCCAATCGTCATCCTCGGTCATCCGGGCGCCGGGAAGTCATTGCTCGCAACTGTGCTCGCGGCCCGGCTGCCCCGGGAGCAATTCGTCGCCATCTGCGTGGCGCTGCGACGCGTGCATGCATACGCGCCCGTGTATCAGCAGGTCCAGGAGGCACTGGATGAGTCGACCAGCGGCCGAGTGAAGCTCAACGATCTTGTCACAGGGGACCTCGGAGGTACTCGGGTCGTGCTGTTCGACGGTCTCGACGAGTTGATGCTGGCCAGCGGCGCCTCCCGCGCCCGATACCTGTTCGACGTCCAGGAATTCCAAGACACCGAGTTCGCCCAGGGCGCCCCCGTGGCCGCAGCTGTCACCTGCCGCACGGTCGTGGCCGACCGGCTGGCGATTCCGGCGGGTTCGTTACTGGTGAAGCTCGAGGACTTCGACGATCGTCAGATCGATGAATGGCTGAGCGTCTGGAATCAGGCTAACCTGGACGTGCCGCGGTTCCGGCCGATGACGTCGGAAGTGGCACGCCACGCCGGCGAGCTGGCCCGTCAGCCGCTGCTACTGCTGATGCTCGCGCTCTACGCATCAAATCCTGAGAACGAGCAGCTCGATAGCCAGGCCATGTCGTCGTCGGAGCTCTACCAGGCGCTGGTCGACACGTTCATCCGGCGTGAACTCGACAAGGAACAGATCCGGGGTGGTCCCCGCTCTGACGTGTACGCCAATCTCGTCGATCTTCGATTTCATCAACTTGCGATCGCGGCATTGGCGATGTTCAACCGCAGCCGTCAATTCCTGACGGAGGAGGACCTGCGCGCGGACCTGGCGGTGTTCCTCGACGGCGACGAGGCGCTGTCGCCCGTAGACCTCGACGATCCGCTCGACCATGCCGCCGCGACGCTCGCCCGGTTCTTCTTCATCCACTCGCCGCCGCCTAAGCGCCGCATCGACGGTGCCCGGCAGCCGCCGCGGACGTACGAGTTTCTCCACGCCACCTTCGGCGAGTTCATGGTCGCCTCAAGGATCATGCGGATCCTGCGTGACCTGGCCCAGGCGCAGGCGATCCGGGCGCTGCGCCGGTCGACGGTCAGCATGGACCTGAGTGAACTGCGCGCCCTACTGTCGCACCAGCCGTTGGTCAAGAACCCGCGGATTCTTTCGTTCGCCGCCGAAATCTGGGCCCGGTATGGCGCCGCGGAGCATGATGCGACGCTCGAGACACTGACGCAACTCATCAACAGCGACCGGAGAAATCTCTTTACGGAGAGCATGCGGTACGCGACGTACGTCCAGGCCGGTGGCGATCCGATCAAACGGTTCGCGGTGTACAGCGTCAACCTCGTCACGCTTCGCCTTACGCTGCCGGGCGGCGACGACGGAGTACCACTCGACGAGGTCGTGATGGGAAGCACGAGTGACCTCACGGCCTGGCGGGCAATGGTGGCGCTGTGGCGCTCGTGTCTTGACGTGTCTGACTGGGAAGCGATCTGCAACACGTTCGACCTGCGTGAACGGCTGGACGCTTCCGGCGCGACGCGGGAGGTGAGTCTGCATCTCAACGTGCAGGGCTGGCACAGCGACCTGTTGTCGGACTTTCGCCTGGCGTTCGGTGAGGCTCGTATCACCGGCCAGCACGTGCTCGAGGCGTGGATCCGATCCGGGATTCGATCGTGGCGCCGGACCGGCACCGACGGACCTGAGCACGCGCACCTCCACGAAACGCTGCTGGAGAGCCTCATGGCAGGCATGCCGCTGACGTCCACCGAGTACCTCGGCCTGATCCGTCGGCTCGGCGCCCCGGACCGCTGCACACCCCCGGCCGGCACGTTGCTCCTACGACTGCTGGAACGGGACGCCTCGTCCCTCGACATCGACGTCGTCCGTGAGGTGGTGACCTTCGCTATCGACTCGCAAACACAGGACGACCTCGCGATCAGCCTGGCCGCGATCGTGATCCGGCAACCGAAGCTGCTGCCGGATCGGTTCGACGCCATCGCCATGGCGATGAGCAGGGGCGCTGTCGAAACCCGTCAGCGTGCCGCCGCCATGCTGGCGGTACGCGAGCGAGAAGGTTTCCTTCCGAACGTGGACGACCTCCGCCGGCTCCGCGCCGCAATATCTTTCGGCTTCCGATTGCAGGCATGACCCACCTGAGCAGGCTCGATCTCACCCCTCGCCGCATGACAGAATTAGGCAACAGAGTCCTGCGGGTGCCGACAATGACGTCCGCCCTGTTCACGGTCACTTTGACCGCCACAACGAGATCTTGCGTTTGTCAACGTGCCCGGGTTTGTCGTACCGCTGACGACCGCGGGGCGAGGATGTCTGGTTGTGCTGCTCCGACTGGCCTACCTCGGCGTAACCAACACGCTGGCGATGCTGCGCCTGCTGCCCATGAGCGACCGTGCCAAGGACGCTGAAAGGCGCCGTTGCGTTATGGGATCGTTGGACGCGTTGAACCCCTGATCGGGGTCGGCGGTCAGATCGCTTGGGCGAGTTCGGTGAACGCGGCGGCGACCCGCGTTGCCGGCGGGGCGTCGACGGCGACCTCGTAGTGTCCGCGTCGAAGGTTCTGCATGAAGGCATGACCGGTGATGATCACCTGTACGGTCTTGTCCGTTCGCAGCCCGCGCATCGGTCGCAGCCGGTGCTTGAGCCGACCGTGATCGGCCTCGATCGGATTGTTGGCGTACTGCTCGACGTGGTGCCACGCCGACGGGATCAGCTCGTCGAGGACCGCGGGGTAGACCGCGGCGGCATCGGTGACCACCTCAGCAGGCTTGACCTTCAGCGTGGACAGCGCACGGCGGAAGAACCTCCGGACCGCGTCGCGGTAGGACAGATTGAACCGCAGGTACCAGCGCACCGCGACGGCGATCACCTCGGGCGGGAACCGGAAGCCGGCGAACGCCGACTTCGGCGGCAGCCACGTGCGCGGACGGATCGATGACTTCACTGCTCGAGTCTGCCTCGATCTTGCCAACGCTCAACGCAACGGAGCCGGCACCGGTCGGTCTCGGACCTACCGACCCTGACCGGCGCCGGCTACGACAGCACCGGCCTGGGCATCCAGACCCCGTACAAGCAATCCGCCGACGGCCGACCACTCACCGTCGACAACCGCGCCCATAACCTGCTGCTGCGCTCGATGCGCGGCCTCGGCGAACGCGGCTTCGCCATCCTCACCGGCCGCCGGCGAACCCCTCCGCCACACCACCAGCCCCCGCGCACTCGGCGACATCGTCGCCGCAGCCCTGCACCTCACGCACTTCGAATATCGGTATCTACCGTAATTTGTTGAGATCACGTCAAGGAGTTAGTGGCAGCTTCGGCGTGGGGCTGACCTCCGCGCCGAAGCTGTTCGCCGGACTCTATCGGGTCGACTACCGATCGAGGTCAGCAAGCCAGGCGCGAAAATCGGCCCCATCATGCAGATACACCCCGGGCCCTTGTTGAAGATCAGCTCCGGCTAACCGATCGAGTGCTGTCCAAAGAATAGCATCGGACGAGTAGTCGGCGGATTCATCCTTGACGCGTGCCATGGCCCAATCGGCCACTTCCTCACGACTTACTGATTCCTGCACCAAGGCGGTCATGTAAATCCTGACCTGCTCAAGAACCTCACGCACGTCTACCACTTCCCCGTATACTTGCCAACGGCGTCAAACATGTAGTGAACCTTGCTGCCCCCGGTGGCGACGACGTCAGGACGAACGATCCTGACCCTTCCAGCGTGGTCTAGCGTTTCGTTCCAAATACGGGTGGCACCGTTAGCAGGGTTCCATTCGCGGACGAGGCGGCGACCGACCATCTCACCGGCCGTACGAGCCTTGGCGACCTCCCCGTAGAAGCGTACCCGACCATCGGGAAGCTCTCGAACTCCGGCCTTACCGTACTTTGCTGCTTGGTCGAGAAACTCGCGCGGATAGGCGCTGAAGTGGGGGGTCTCTCCGCTTTTGGCGAGGTTCTTCGCCCCTTCGGCAATAGCACGAGATTGAGTTGCGACGGCTTTGCTGGTGGCATCGGTGGCAGCTTTGGCGCCGGCCCCGGACACCATCCCTGAGACGCCGGCTTTGAGGGCTTGGCCAGCGATGGCTCCGGCGCCGCCCATCAGGCCGCCCACGATGGCGCCGGTAGCTCCGGCACCGAGCATGCCACCCCAGGAGAAGTTGCCCTTGCCCTCGACTTTGGTCTTGATGGCGTAAGTCACCATGTTGCCGACCGCGCCAGCTACGGCACCGCAGGCGACGGCGCCCACACCGGTCCAGCCGATCAAACCGATGCAGCCGACGCCCACGGCAATGCTGACGACAGTTCCAATGATTTCGGCTTTGTGTTCGTCGACCCAGTTGACGGTGGCGGTGGCGGCCTTTTTCAGCCCGCATTGGATCGGGTTCTTCTTGCACCAGGCCCGGTGTTGCTGTTCTTTGATGCGTTTCTGCCGGTCCAGTTCCTGCTGCCTCAATTTGGCCATCTCGGCCGGGTCCATGAGGGGGGCATTCATGGTCTCCGCACCGGACTTGCCGTAATACTGTTCGTCGGTGCGTAGCCCGGTGGCGTCGCTGTGCGAGACGGGGCTGTTCTCCGAGTACGCGTATCCCTGCAACTGCTGCGGATCGTTGTGGTCCACGATCGGGTCGGCGGAGATGAACCGGCCGATGGCAGGGTCGTAGGCGCGGGCGCCTACCTGCACCAGACCGGTCGGGTCGTTGGTGCCGCCGACGAAGCCCTTCTCGTTCGGCCACGCGACGCCGCCGCCGCGGGTCTCACCGAACGGCTGCTGCCGCCGCACCGTCACCGCCTGTGTGGAGGCGACAACTGACACGTCCGCGGTGCCCTGGTGGTCGCTGGACAGCCACGTGATCCCGGTCGCGGTGCGCTGCCCGACGGTCGTGCCGCCGAAGCTGTAGAACCGGGTGCACGCCTTGCTGTTGGAGGAACTGGTCCACCGGACTTCCATGTCCGGCAGGTACAGCGTCTTACCGGTGGCGTCCCTGCGCAGGATGCGGTTGCCGTCGGCGTCGTAGAGGTAGCTGACGGTGCCGCTGGTGTCGGTGACGCTGGACAGGCGGCCCTCTTTGTCCCACTGCAGGGTTTGCGCACCGTTGGCGCCCGGCCGGGTGAGGGTGTTGCCGGCGTTGTCGTACGTGTACGCCTTCGCGGGCTGGGCGACGCCACCGATCGTCGTGGTGGCGCTGCTGAGGGTGTGCGGCCGCACGATCAGGGCCGGGTTCGCACCGGTCGGGTAGGCGTAGGTGGTGACCGCGTCGCCGCCGACCGTGCCGTACTGGGTCTGCTTCGTGCGCCGCCCCACAGTGTCGTACTCGTACGCCACGTTGTACGGCGCTGGACCGCCCACGGTCTTCGCCCCGGTGCAGCTGCCGGACTGTGGGGTCCACGCTTCGGTCAGCCGCTCGTACCGGTCGTGGGTGAAGCACTGCACGTCCGCCGTCCCACCGGCCGGGGTGTCCGCGAGCTTCGTGATACTGCCGTAGTCGTTGTACGTGTAGTGCAGATCCGCGACAGTGTTCGGGGAAACCTGATCGCGTTCGGTCTTGAGGTTGAGCAGCCGCCCGGTCTCCAGCTCGTACCCGCGGGACAGGTACGTGAACGGCCCAGCGTCGTCGCCGTCGTCCGGGTTGACCGTGCCGGTGGACAGCTTGTACTGCGTCGGCTGGGCCAGGGCGTTGTACGAGGTGTTCTGCACGAGCCACCGCTGGGTGCCGCCGTAGAAGGTGCTCAGCGTCGTGGTCATGCCCAGCGTGTTGTACCCGACCATCAGCGGTTCGCTGGTCAGGTCACCCACCGCCGGGGACGTCGTACCGGCGATGCTGCCGTCGACGTTGTAGCTGGTGGAGTACGTGTAGTCACCCGCTACCCCGGTCTCGCCGGTGGGGATGCTGATGGTGGTGGTCGTCGGCTGATACTGGTCGGTGTACTGCACGACGGTGCTCTTGTACTGCCGACCGCTCTCGTACCGCGTCGATGACGTCGGGTACCCCTTGGCCGCGGTGACCCCGTCGGGGAGTTTCGTGGTGTCGTAGCTCCAGCCGGCCAGCTGGTTCGCCGCCGAGATGGACGTGTGGTAGAGCCCGATCTTGCGGTCCAGGTTGTCGTACGTGTACAGCAGCGTGATGTTGCGACTGTCCTTGGTGGACGTGACCCGCCCTGCGTTGTCGTAGGTGTTCGTGGTGGTGCCGGTGTCCGGGTCGGTCGTGGTGGTGTTGCGGCCGCGCAGGTCGTAGCCGTAGGTCCATTCGAACCCGGCCGGGTCCTTGACCTTCTCCAGCAGCCCGCGCCGGTTGTAGGTGTACGTGGTCTTGTCGTAGGTGGACGGGTCGGCGTTCAGCCCGCCCGGCACCCGGGTGGCGAACTGGCGCAGCTCGGTGGTGCGCCCGTTCTCGTCCATGATGGTGACGGTGCCGGTGCCGCCGTCAGGCGGTGTCACGGCGGTGTAGTCGCCGCCGTAGTAGGTGCTCGTCCGCCACCGCTCGACGTTGTACGGCTGGAAGATCTCCGCGGTCTGCCGGCCGGCACCGTCGAACTCCAGACGGGTCTGCGAGGGAATGGTGATGCCCTCGTCAACGACGCCGACGATCGTGGTGCCCGGTGCACCGGACGCGTCGTGATAGGGGGCGAAGCTGCGCACCGCCCGGCCAGCCGTGTCGTAGAAGACGTCAGTGAGCAGCCTCCCGCCGGACACCGACGCGGTCTGCGTCTGCCGTTGCCGCACAAGGCCGTCGAACAGGTTGTACGAGGTGGTGTATCCACCGGTGGGGTTGAGCTGCTTCGTGGTGACGGCGTTCGCGCCGTCGGTGCGGATCAGGTAGTCGTAGTGCGTGTTGGCGGTATCCGTGCCCTTCACCCGGCCGGGCAGCCACACGTCGGTGAGCCGCCCGAGGCCGTCGTAGGCGAGGTCGGTCCGCCGCAGATTCGTGTCTACTGTGGACGTGGTGAGCCCCCACGCCGGTTCCACCGTAGTGGTCGTGGTCCAGCCCCGCGGGTTGGTGTCCACAGTCTGGGTGACCGGGCCGGTCAACGCCGGGGTGTAGGCGGTGGCCGAGCGGTAGTCCATCGCGTCCCACGACTCAATCACTCGGCCGAGGTCGTCGTAGTTGGACCTGGTCAGCTGGTAGTAGGTCGGGGTGGTCGCGCTCCACGTGCTGAGCGCCTCGGTCTTGGTGACATCACCCTTCGTGGGTGCGGTGCCGAAGACGGTGGCGCCGTCGAAGTAGGTGCGGCTGTCGCCGATGACGTCGGCCTCGACGATCGGGCCGGTGGCGACCTTGTCGCAGTCCACCGCGTAGCTCTGACTGCGGTGCTGCGCGGTCATGAGCCACACGCTGGTGTTGCGTGGTTCGTAGGTGGTGGTGACGCACTGCTCGTCGCCGGTGACCGCGTCATCGCCGTAGTCGGTGGCGGCGACGATCATGCCGTAGGCGTCGAAGGTGTTCTTTGTCGAGGAGACCCGCGGGGCGCGGGTGCCGTCCAGGGCGGTGCGGGTGTGCACCGCCTGCGTGTTGACGAACTTCGCCGTGGTGACGATGCCGTTGACGGTGCGGGTGGCGGTGGCCGCGGACTGCCACGGGTCGTTGATCGCACCGGATACCTCAGCGCCGCCGACGCCGTTGAACGTCCGCGACTCGCGGATCATGCCCGAGTAGGCATCCTCGTCCGGGACGCTGCCACCCAGGGAGTCCACGACGTTCACCGTCCGCGTACCCGACGGCAGCTTGTCGCCGTGCATGCCGCGGAAGTACAACGTCTCGCTGTAGGTGCGCTCGTCCGGGTTGCCCGGCGCGGTCGGTGCCTCACCGTCGGACACGCCGACCTTCGCGTACCCGCGCCACACGTTCCAGGTCTTCTGGTCGGCGGAGATCAGGCCGTCGTCGTCGGCGTAGTGCCAGGCCGGGTCGCCGATGTAGGTGTACTGGTGCAGCACCCGTTTCGAGCCGCCGGTGAGGTCGTTCTCGATGACCTTGTCCACGACATACTTGTGGAAGTAGTCGGTGATCTCGCCGGTGATCGGGTCCGGGGTCCACCGCACCGGGTAGCAACGCAGCGTGTTCGTGGACGGCGCGGACGGCATCCGCGAACCGGCCACACAGTCCGGCCCGAGGTACACGATCTGGATCTGGCCGCCGGTCTCGGTGTTGATCGCGGTGAGCCGGCTCCAGTTCATCGACGGCGATGCGTCGACGGCGTCGACGCGGTTGTGCATCGGCGTGCCGACGAACGTGACGTCCGGGATGGTCGTTGGGGGAGCCGGAGGAATGATGCCGACGAAGCCCTCGTGGGAGACTTTCTGCAGCCACAGCCCGGCGCGGGTGCCGTCCCCGGGGTCCGGGTAGGAGTGGGTGAGGGTCCACCGCTCGACGTCGCGGAAGTCCGAGATGGCGACCTCGTACACCTTGGTGGTGATCGACGCGAGCCGGCGGGTCGTCCAGAACGACGGCGACGTCTGCTCGCACGTCGCGCCGCTGGCGCAGTTGAGGTCCCACGGAGTGTCGGGCCAGTGGGCCTTGTCCTTCGTCGCGCAATCAGCCAGGCACCGGTCCGCATAGGTGTAGCTGATGCGAGCCGCCGCATGTCCGGTGAACGTCGTGTCGGTCCCGGTCGTGTAATCAAGGGGGACCTGGACGTTCTCGACCCGGGTGCCGTAGTCGACGTGGTCGAGCTGCCCCGCGCGGATGTACTGTGCCTGCGCGCCGTTGTTCTTGCTGTAGTAGTTCGGGTCGGTGGAGTACCAGTAGGACATGGTGTTGCGGTGCGGGTCGACGACGTAGTCCAGGTTCCACCGGTACGCCTGGGTGCACGACGAGGCGGCGAACGTCGCGGCGTGGCACGGCTCGTTGACGTGGTTGCCGAACACCGGCGACGTCCATGTCGAGTTCGTTGTCGTGCCGGCGGGTGCGCCCGGCAGCTGGTTGCGGCCGAACCAGTATTGGGTGCCGTTGACGGTGGTGACGACCCACCATTCGCCGTCGTTGTCGCCGTTCGGGGCACCGGTCTTGCGTTCGATGCGGGAGCCGTCGTCGTTGCGGGGGTGCCACAGGTTCGGGTTGGTGTTGTCTTGGATGAGTTCCGAGCCGCTGCCGTTGAGGCTCATCGTGGCGTTGTTCGTCGCCCAGCACTGGTCGCCGGTCTTGACCGTGTTGTTGCCGCCACCTGCCTGGTCCTCGCTGCAGGTCTTGTACCGGCGTTCGATGTAGCCGGTCGTGGTCAGCTCGAAACCTTCACCGATGATCGACGGCTGGTTGTTCGTCGTCGCCATGCGCCCGTCGACGGACTGCGCGGAGTACGTCACCTGCAGTGTTGGGGACGGGCCGCCCAGTGACGGCGGGGTCCGCATCGGATACGACCATGAGAAGTCACCGGACGAGCCACCCGCGGACCACGTACCGGACGCCGACAGGCTCGTGGCACCGTAGCTACCCGCCGAACCGGACGTACCCGCGGCAAGCGCGAGCAGCTGCATCCCGCCGGCGGCCGCGGCTTCGGCCTGTACGCCGGGTACCGTGCCGACGGTGACATCCGCGGACGCCTTGCCGGCCTTGGTGTCGTTGCGGGTCGGCAGCGGGGTGCCGCGGCACTCCGGCAGGTCCGGTGTGCTCAGCGCACAGGCCGGCAGCTGCACCAGCCGTAGCCGCGTGGACCAGTCCGCGCCATAGGCGGTGGCGAAGCGGCTGTAGTCGACGGTCACGTTGACCATGCCGACGTCGGTGCGGTTGTCGGAGCGGCCCACCCTGAGCAGTAGGCCGTGCACGTTCGCCTTCGACGACGTCTGCTGGTCCAGGACCTCGACGCGGACCCGGGACGGGACACCGATGCTGGCCGCGCCGATCGTGCGGGCCTGCTGCGTGGAACGGGGGATGCCGACACTGACCGGACTGGCCGCCGTTGCGGCCTTCGCCGCGGCAGGCTGCGCTGTCACGTCGAGGTCCGCGGTCGACGCCGACGGCCATACCGCCGGTGGGTTCGCTGACGCCGGCTTGCGGGAGTCGGCGATCTGCTTGCCGGCCGTGATCGGCTTCGTCTTCACGCTCGGCACCTTGGCTGCCTGCGCCGACGTGAACGGTTTCGGCGGCGCCGCGAACGCGGGCGTCTGACCGCCGGCCGATACGACCAGTGCGACGGTCAGCAGAAACAGCAGCCCTGCCCGCCCACGGCGGCGCGCCAGGGACCAGGCCCGCCGCGCGGTGAGCAGCGCCGGCACGTACGGCGGCGGAGTGTCCTGCACCGACAACCTCCAGAACTCGACAGCATCGACGGCGGTGTGAAGACGATGACGTTGGATCGGCGTGCCGGTCATGGCGCCGGCGGGGTGTACGTGATCGCGCGGCCGTCCAGCAGCGACGGCGTGAACGACGAGTAGGTCTGCCCGATCAGGCCGGTGTGGTTCTCGATCCCGACGACTGCGGTGGCGCCGCGTTCGCCGGCGTTGTCCAGACCGGTGTAGTTGAACGTGACCGTTCCGTTTTCGGCAATCAGGACCTCGAACGTGACGCGCTGCGACAGGTTGCCGTAGATGTGGACGTTGCGCCATTCGATGACGAACTGCCGGTTCGGCGCAGATCCGATCGTTGCCGTTCGCACGCTGGCGGAGCCGTCGACGACGAGGTCGTCCCAGAACGGGTACAGCGTGGCGTTGGGCGCGGCGCTGTCCGGCAGGGCGGCACGGTTGTCGGCATGGGCGGCGCTCGGGTCGGTGAAGCTCACCGACCCGTTCGTCGACACCCACACGCTGCTGGAGCTCTGGCCGTAGAACGTCACCGGGAACGGCAGCGCCACCTGCGTGACGCCCTCATCGCCGGTCAGGCCCAGCACTGTGGTGTCCGCCGGCACGAACGACTGGCTGCTCGTCGAACACAGGTAACCGTATTCGTCCGGGACCGCGGTCAACGCCAGATCGACGGTGGTGTCCCCGCCCAGGTACAGCGGCTGCGACACGGCGGTGCAGCCGTAGCTGGCCGCCACCGTGTAGCCGTCCTGCTCGAGGTTGCCGAAGCTGTACGTGCCGTTCGCGGCCGTGGTGGTCGTGACGCCTCGCGGCAGCAGTGTCACCGTGACCCCCGCCACCGGTGTCCCGGCCTGGGTGACCGTGCCGGACAGGGTCCACGTGCTGATCGGTTGCGCGTCAGCCGGGTGGCCGATGAGGATCGACTTCCCCGACGTCAACGACGCCATGTTGTAGGAGTACTGCAATCCGTACGAGCCGCCGTTGCTTTCGATACCGACCGTCGCGGAGTCGCCGCGCTCCTTGGCGTCATCCAGGCTGGCGTAGTTGAAGGTGATGTCACCGTCCTCGCCCAGCACCGCTTCGAACGTGATGCGGCGCGGGAAGTCGTTGTAGAAGGCGACGTTGCGCCACTCAACCACGAACTTCCGATCCGGAGCCGACCCGACCACGGTCGTGCGCACGCTCGCGACACCGTCGACATACAGGTCGGCCCAGAACGGCGCGACGATCGAGTCCGGCACACCCGGGCTGGGGATGCTCGCGTTCGTTCCCAACGCATCGCTGCCCGGGTCGGCGAACGTCAGCAGCCCGTTGGTCGACACCCATGCCGTAGACATGGCCTGGCCGTAGAACGGCACCGCGAACGGCAGGCTCACCTGGGTCACGGCGTCATCGCCGGTCAGCGGCAGCACCGTCGTGTCGGCGTTGACGAACGTTTCCGTGCCCACCGTGCAGGCGTAGCCGAACACGTCCGACTGCGGGTACAGCACCAGATCCTGATATGTCGCGGTGTTCACTTCGACCGCGGTGCTGGCGAACACGCCACAGCTGTCCGGCACCGTGGCTGTCACGGTGTACGTCCCGGCGGTCAGGCCGGTGAACTCGTAGACACCGGACGCGTCGGTCGTCCTGGTCAGCCCGCCCGGCTGCAGGGTCACGGTGATCCCGGTCATCGCATCGCCGGTCATGCCGTCGATCACGGTGCCGCTCAACGACGGCGGCGTCACCACCTGCATGACCGCGCCGACGATCGCGCTCTGCCGACCGGCACTCGTGACCGCCTGCGCATACACCCACAGCTCGCCGGCGGCCAACGCCGGCGGAAGGGTGACGGTCACCTGCCCACCAGCCGTGGGCAGCGTCGCGGTCGACGTGACATTCGGCGCGCCGACGCCGTACTTGACCGTCGTCACCGCCGGGTCACCCCCAGCACCGAACGTCACCTGCAGCGACTGCCCGACCTGGGTGACGTTGCCGTTCGGGAATGTGACGATCGGCGCTTCCGGATTGAGCTGGCTGGTGAACTCCGGCTCCGCCGCCCCGACCAGCCGGGCGTAGATCCGCACATCGTCGACGCTGCCGTTGAGGCGACTGTCCGGGTTGCCGGCCCACAGCCGCCGGCCGAGCACCACCGGTCCGGTGGCGTTGAAGCCGCCGACGACCGTCGCCGTGCCGGTCTGGGCGACACCATCGACGTAGAGCCGCATCTGGTGCGTGGCGGCGTCGTAGGTCGCCGCGAGGTACGTCCACTTCCCGGCCGTCGGCGCCGCATCAGACTGCACGGAGTAGATCACCGGAGCGTCGACGTCCGATCCGGTCATCGCGAACCGCCACCGGCCCGCCGAAGCGAGGTACGCGAGGGCCCACGCCGACGTGCGAGTACCGTCCTGACTCACCGCCACGTACTGACCCGTACCGGGCAACGTGTCGATCTTCACCCAGGCGGTGACAGTGAAGTTCGCGTCGGTGCGCACCGTCGTCGCCGCACCAGTCGTCGGCGACTTCGTCGCGATCGGACCGCCGGTCGCCGCCGAAGCGTTGGTCCCGTTGAACGACAATGCCTTGCCGGTACCTCCGCGGCTGGCCGTCCAAGCCGTGTTCGCCGCCGTCATCGTGTTGCCGTGACCCGACACGTCCGCCGCGGTCGTGCCGGTGCCCTCGTCGAGTTTCCACCGTGCGTCCGGCCCGGCGCCGGCCTTCACACTGAACGCGTACGACTTCGGCGTTGCGGAGAAGCTGCCGCCGGTGTCCCGGCTCCACACCCGTAGCGTGAACGCGTCGTCCGTCGGCGGAGTGATCGTCACCGTGGCCCGCTTGTCACTGGGGTTCGCCGCCACCTGGGTCGCGTTCGCGGCCGACGTGCCGGTGTCCAGCGTGTACGCGTAGCCGGCGAAGTCCGACGGAATCGTCGCCGGCGGGTAGAACGTGAACGTGCCCGCGATCCCTGCCCCGCCATGACGCTGACCGTCCGACGGATAATCCGTCGACGTCACCTGCGACGGAGTGCCCGGTGGTGCGGTATCCACTTGGAACTCACACGTCTGGGAGAACTGACCGGTATCGACGCCGTCATAGCTCTGAGCCTGGATCACATAGCTGACGTCGTTGGCCAGCCTGCCGGGCGGGATACTCACGATCGCGGTCTGCCCCGGCGTCACCGAACTCTGCGTGACCTTGTCCGTGTCGTTGCGGGTGCCGCCGACCGGCCACCACCAGAACGTGACACTGTGCACCTGCGCGGTGCCGTCCGCGTCGGTCGTACGGGCGCGCAACTCCGGCGTCGCCGTCTTCACCACCGGACGGGCGGCGCCGGTCGCGCATGCGTAACCGGAGACGGTGACCTGATCGGGCGCGTTCGGGAACGAGTTGTACGTGACGGTCAGCAGCGCCGTACCGGCGTCGAACTTCTTCCACGCGTCGTGATTGCTCTCATTGCGGGCCTTCAACCCGAGGTTGATGTCCTGCCACCAGTTGCCCGCTGCCGTCTGGACCAGGCTCGTGATCCCCCACTCGGACCGCACCCGAGCCCGGTTACAGGTGTTGTTGCTCAACGACGCGATCACCGGACCCCAACCACCGGCGTTGTTACTCCACGTCGTGCCCGAACTAATGGCCTGGGTGTAGGTGAGATCGGTGATCGTCTTGCTGCACGTCCAGGAATGCAGCAGGTCGATCGAGAACTTCGCGTCCAGGACGTGCTTGCCGGTGTAACCCGACGTCGGGAACCGGAAGATCGACCGGTAGGTCATCGTCAGGCCCTCATCGGTATACCCCACCTTGGCGCACTGCACCGACGAATATGGGGAGGGGCAGTCGTTGCGGTCGTAACTCCAGTACGACTGGTTGTTGTACCTGCTGTTGATCATCGTCCAGGCACTCGCACCGAACGACGGATCGATGTACACGGGGAACGTCATCGACGGGCTACGCAGCGTCGCCAGATCCGGCTGGACCACAATCGTGTCACCGTCCAACACCAGCGGCATCGCCGCCGTCCGAGCTGTCGCGGCCGGCTGAGCCGCCACGGCCGTCGACCCGCCTGACGAGTCCCACATCGCCGGCGTGCCGGACGCGAAGAGCGCGACACCCTTCGCATCGACTGCCGCCACCGAACCGCCGGCACCGGCCCGCAACTGCACGCCTGTCACCGTGGTGCGGAACCGCAGCGTTTCCAGCGCCGGATTCGCGGCAGCGGCTGCGGTTTTCACCACCAACACCTCGGAGAAACCCTCGACGGAGGCGGCCAACTGCAGGTCAACTCCCGGCAGCACCTCCGCGTAGGTGGCCGTACGCCCCGACACCGTCGGCGTCGGCAGCACGGTGGGCCAATACAGCGATAGTGAAGCGTCCCCGCGACGCAACGCCACCAGCGGCCCCGCGCCACCGGCGGAGAACGACATGCCGAGCCAACTCGCGGCCGGCTCCAAACCGCCCTGCGCGGCGGGACGTAACGTCGGATCCGGTGCTGTCCAGCCGCCGCGGCCGTCCCGGACACGCTGCACCACCGCCGCCTCGACGGCGGTGAAGGTACCCGTCGGATTCGCGAACACCTGCGAACGCTCCGAGCGCGCCGACGCCACCTCAACCTGCCCCGTGCAAGCCGCGGCAGCACGCAAGGCCGCAGCACCGTCAGTAGCGCTCGCCGGGCAGGTGGCCGACGGCGGAGCAGCCCTCGCACCAGAAACACCAGCAACAACGAACAGCGGCAACAGCACAGCGAGCACGGCCAACCAGGCGAAACTCCGCCGCCACGCAGGGATCAGCGAGCCCTCGGCGGGCAGTGTCATATCCATGCGGGCCGCTCCCCCGTGATCCACGACTCTGGCGGCACGGACATTAAGAGGCGAACTCACCTTCGGTCAAGGTAACGACACAACGACTCTGTGTAGCCAATCAGGCGTCGCCACGGCGGAGGTCGAGAGACCTCGGAGTTCTGACAGCTCGGGCGCATAGCAATATGCACATGCACATTGACCAGTGTGACAATAGTCACGCCCGCTCACGGGCAGAAACACCCATCCGGCGGCCCGCGGGACGCATGGCCGCCGACCACGGAAGACCGGTCGGAACAGGTGCCGCTCACGGCGTGATGAGTTTGGCGGCGTGGGACGGCTCGCCGTTGGCGGGGAGGCATTGACGCAGGTGTGGGCACAGCATGAGGCGGCCGGGGGGTAACGGGCATGCCAGGGCGTTCAGCCACATCGCAGATGCCGTATTCGACATCAAGAAGGTGTGGATCAACAGGGCACCGGCGAGTTGCCCCGACGGCTGGGCCGCATGCGCAGACTGACCGCCGGTACCTGTCAGACAGCCGGGGTCGCCGAACTGATCGCCTCGCTCCGCGACGAGCACCGCCGCCGACCACGGCTTCAGCGCGAGTTTCGACACGGCCGGCCCCCATAACCAGGCGACCCCCTCGATGATCACGGCGCTGAACAGGGGCGAACTCAGGTGGCGGCTCGACCGAGCCGGCGAGTACTGGTATGCACTTGCGCCCGACGCTCGCAAGCACTACATGACAAGCGGCAGCAGCGCGCCGCGCTCAGACGGCACCAGGAAATCCCGCCCCACCGCAGAACCGCAGACTGATCCCGGGTCAGTCGCTGGCGTCAGGACACAATGAGTTCGGCGGAGTTTTCAGTGGCCTGCCGCCGCCGGCTTGCGTTAACCCCGCGCCGAGTAGTGCATGAAATGCCGGGGGTTCCGACCGAGGCGTTCGGCGACTTCGTGGATGCCGTACCCGTCGTTGAGCAGGGTTTGAGGCCAGCAGGAGCCGGATCTGGTCCGGTCCGATCAGGCGCACACCAGCGCAGGCGGCGAGCCCGCTGGCGACATTGCCCGGCCGCAATGGTTGGCCGGTGCAATCGATGAACATCGACGCGAACGGAACGCTAACGAATGACACCCCACAACACCGACAGCACTTGATTTCGCGGCGAGGGAGCGCTCCCAGGAAGATCACCGTACGGGCGTTCGTGTCAAAGATGTGTCGCGATCATCCATAGTGGACACACAGATTTGGCGAATGAAGTCTGTCCGAGTCAAGGTGTCGATCACGTGTCGCCACAATCGGAGCCGATCTACATAACGCCTGCTCAACCGCGCTCTCACGGCAAGCACCGACAGGCCCTCACAGACCCCTTGACTCCGCCCAGCACAACAGCGAGGAGTTCATCGAACACGTCGGGCGATCACCGACGACGCAACCGTACGGTCGTACGGGCAAAAACGTGTGTCACGACACGATCGGAACATCCATCGCAGTCAACCAAAAGGCCAGCTGAGCTGGCCTTTCGCAATGTCGGGACGGCGGGATTCGAACCCACGACCCCTTGACCCCCAGGTCGTTGAAGGCCTCAGCGACGTGCTCAAGCACGTTCTCCCAGGTCACCGAAAGCATAAACCTGCCGAGTAAAGGGGTCCACGAATCACCTCGCCGTCGGAGCCCGGCCGCTGTCCGGAGCTGGCGTTTGTCGTTCATGCTGCGCTCAGCGACTCGGCGGCCGGGGTGAAGTCCGGCGCGATGAGTCCCGCAAGGTCGTTGGCACTCTGCCGCCGGCGGCTGGCGTTGACCCGGGAGTAGTAGCGCATCAACGTCGCCGGATCATGACCGAGACGCTCGGCCACCTCAGCAATGCCGTATCCGAGGTCCAGCAAGTTCGAGGCGACCAGGTGCCGGACCTGGTGCGGGCCGAGCGGGCGGACCCCCGCGGCGACCGCCAGCTTGTTGAACCGGTCTGTGACGTTGTCCGGCCGCAGCGGCTGACCGTGCCGGCCGGTGAACATGTACCCCGGCACCAACGCCTTCCTCCCCCGCTGCCTCGCACCGGTCACGACGGTGAGCGTCGCCAGGTCGAGCACCAGACTACGGATGCCGTTATGCGACTTCGGCGGCTTCTCCCGCACCCGACTCGACGGGTCCTCAACCACCCGCTGCCGGCGAACCGTCAACGTCGCAACATCCGGCTCCAGATCACACCAGCGCAGACCACACAACTCGCCGCGACGCAAACCGGTCGTCAGCAGCAACCGCCACATCGGAAACAGTCGATCGGCAGCAACATGCTCATGGAAGGCCCGGACCTCGTCCACGGTCCACACCGGACGCAGGTCGTCGGACTCCCGCGGCTTGCACGCGCCGAGAGGCCGACCGGTCTGTTCACCGAACGCCTTGCCTAGCACCAGATGCAACGTCCGCAACGTAGTCCGGGAGTAGCCAGCAGTCTCCAACTGCTGATATGCGCGCTCAACCATCCGGCCGCTCAACCGCGACGCCCGCACCCGACCCACAAACGGGTAGATCAGATTTAGCAGGCGGCCGTAGTTGTACACCGTGTTCGGCTGCAACTGCTGCACCCGACCCGCCAACCAGTCCTCACACAACGTCTGCACAGTGTCCGACAACCGCAGCCTCGGCCGCTGCGCGTCACGCTGCCGGCACAACCGGCGATACTCCGCCAGCGCCGCCCGCTCCGTGACGAACCCCCCCCGACGGGCCTGCAACCGCGAACCAGCACGATCACGACCAAGCTCCACCCGGAAACCGAACAACCCAGTCGCCGGATCTCGAACGATCACATCAACATCGGCCATGACAACCTCCGCTGCCGCTCAACGCTCTGGAATGAACCCTCCACTCCATCCGACCGCGACCCACCCCCAACCACAACAGCACTCCACACCAACGGGGGAACCCCGAAACGAGTGAACCGCCTTGACGCACCAGCACCAGCGGCGAGCGGCGACGTCCGTCGACACGTCGGACACGTAGGATCGCCGAGAGCGGCCCCGCGCTGGCAGACTCGTCCAGTGAAGCGCGAACGAGCCGCCCAGCTTGTCGAGCAGTTCCTCCAACGTCTTGATGCCGAACGGCATGCGTGGCCGACGATCCTGATCACCGAGGTGTACCTCTTCGGGTCCTTCGCCCGCGGCGCTGTCGAACCCCACGACATTGATGTGGCGATCGAGATGGACCGAGACGAACAGTGGATCGCCCATGCGGTGCAGTCACTCAGTTCGGGGCGCAACCCGCAATCACTGATCCGCCGCACGCTGGTCGGCAACAGCCGCAGCTTCGGATTTTTCTTCGACGGCAAGGCGCGGGCAGACTTCCCGCTGACCCTGCTCTGGCAACGCGGCGAAGCCATCAGCATCGCCACCCAGCGGCTCCACACCCTGGCACCCGATCCCACCGCCAGCAGAGCACCGCGCGACGCGATGCTGCCCCAATTCGAAGGACTCGACCGCTGGATCGACCGGCCCGCACGCGAACACCTGACCAGCGCTGTAACCGCCAACGCGATCAACATCGAACGGCTCGACCTACCAGACGCCACCGTCACCGACCCCGTCGCCGCGGAGTACCTGCTCGACCGCTGGAACCCGTCCAGCCCGCTGTATCGAGCCGGGCACGCCGTCCTGGCCCACATCGAACAGCAAGGCCACGACCCCCGCGCCGTCCACCTCCACGGCAAAGACGTCCACCACCGCCGACCCCCACACTTCGCCGGCTTCTCCCTGCGCTACTTCAAAGCCATCCCATGGTGCCTGACCGAACACGAAGGCATCGAATGGATCGAAATCCCCCACCTCACACGCACAAGAGCGCTCACCGCCCTGCGCATCGTCCCCTTGAACACCGAACTCCTCGACCGAGCCGACTGGGCCTGAGTCAATCGGATCGCCTCACGATCCGACCGCAGGCAATCTTCGATCTACTGGCTCACAGCTCGGATTCGGAACTTGGCGTCCCGCCGCATGGTCGGACGCAGGTCATAGGACTCCGAAACGCAGCTGCGTTCATCCATCTCTGCGACTAGCCTTCATCCGGTGAGCGAAGACGATCGCGAGTACACCGGCGGGCAGGTGATCGCCATCTGGCATCGAGCAGTCGTGCGCGCCGCCGACGCGCTGCTGCAGCTTCCGCCGGATCAACTGGCCGGACTCAAGGTGCGCTCCGGCGAGCATCTCGCGGCGATTCTCACCACCGCCTTCCTTGGCGATACACCGTTCGCGATCGACACACACGGGGACGTCGACCTCCGCTTCAGGCTGTCCGCCGCAAATCCGTTCATACTGCTGCCAGCAGGCACCAGCGAAGTCGCGTTCGAGATCAAGTCCATGCCGGGGCCCTACCGGGAATTCGATCATGCAATCGATGTCGCCAGAACCGCGGGTGACGCACTCGGATCTTCTTTGACAGTCATGGTTGAAAGTGCGAACGACATCCTGACCGACGCCCGACCGCTACTTGAGCGGGCCCAGCGGAGCTTGCTCCGAAAGACCAGCGATGACGTATCGCGGAACATATTTCTCGTAGTTCATCCACTCGACCGGTTCGCACTCGAAACCCACGAATCGCACTTCATCGGAGCTGCGCTCACCCCATTGGACCTGACGGTCGACACAGTGTGGGTCTTGTGGGTACCGGACCATTTGACTGTCTGGTCCCGAACTGATCCCAGTTGGACTGATTTGATGTTCACCGCAATCAACCCAGGCGAAGCAGTCCTAACGTCGCCGGACTCACTGTCGGTACTCCAGGACGCGGAGACGCACTTTCTCGGCGAGGCCGGCCACCGGGCAGGCTCGCCGTACCTCTTCCGGCTTTCCGCCGGACCAGTCGACGAGTAGCCCGCACCCGCATCCATGGGTGTCGAAGATGTGCACCCCGAAGCGCAGACGGCAGTCGTGTGAGTCGAGGGAGCAGCTGTTGTGCTGCTTCCCGCGGGTGCGCAGCCCCCTGACCGATCACTCGCTCAACCACGCGTCGATACTCGTCGTCGCCCCAGGGGGCGTGCGGCCGACGTACTCGTCGGGCAGATTGGGCGGCTTTGACGAGCGATAGGCGAGGATCGGGCGCGCAGATGGCGGCACGATGACCGGCTGGGTACTGGGTTGTTCGTCGACGCCGGGCGGCCAGCTCGTCGCAGCTACATCCTGTGGTCGGTTCGAAGCGGCTCTGCGGACGGCTCGCCGGCAAGTGGTACGCAGACGGCTTCGGGTTGGCCTCCACCGAGGATTTTCCCGAGCCCAACCGACGCGTCGTCGCCGAGCAGGGACGGATCCTCCTCGAGCAGCGCCGTGATGGCTGCACGGAGCTGGTCGGCGGTGAGCGCCTCCATCATGCTGTCCAGTGCCAGGAGGCCATTGACATCCTCGATCCGGGCTTCCCGGAGCACCCTGAGCTGCTCTTCGCTGTACAGCCGGGTCACGAGGGCCGCCAGGAAACGGTTCCGCGCTTCTTCGGTGCTCATGCTGACCCGGTACGCCTCGATCGCGGCGACCACTTCCTGCGTCTCGGTCGGGGCAGCGGCCTCTGCCGCGGCGGCCTGCTCGGCACGGGCGCCCGGCCGACCGGTCTCGCGGAATCTGAAGCGACTCCACCTCAACCTCACGGCCGGTACCGCCTGTTCGGCCAGCCATTTGGTCACATGCGGTTTGGCTTTGTGCACGGCGGCGGCGCCGAGGATGAGCAGTGCGCCGAGTATCTCCTTCTCCTGCTCCGACAACCATGGCTCCGCCGGCGCCAGAGGCCTGTCGGGTGAGCTCGAATCCATGGCATAGTCGAACACCATCGGCGGATCTAGTTCGTCGTCCTCGTCGATGTCGCTCAGAGTGACGTGGCCTAGCTTGTTGGTGCCGTCTTCGCGGGTCAGAGGACTGTACTCGCCGGGCTTCTTCTGCGACTTGGAGAGATGCGACCCGTCGTCGTAGTCAACCCACATCTTCTTTCGAGGCATTCGCCGCCGCCGTTCGGGCCGTATCCAAAGTCGCAAGTCTATTACTCGGGCGCGCCGTTGTCATGGGCCGACGGTGTGGGTGCGGTGCAGTTTCGGCGAAGCGGTTCACCACAGTAGGAGGCGTCGGCGCACCCTCGCGTCCCACTCATATTGGTCCGGCTGCGAAGCGGCTGACTATGCCGCGCGGTCGCCTCCCAGGCCCCTATTCCGGAGGGCAGTCCTTATCCTCGGGATCATCGTTGTCGGCATGCACGAAAATGAAACCGACATCGACGTCAGCCGTCTGATCGACGTAGTAGCCGTAGTCGCACCGGTGATCGAACAGAAACGCCTTGTCGCCGTTGCCACCAATCCGCATCTGCGCCAAGGTGATGCCCTCGGCGCCGGTGAAACGCCAGGCCGCCGAGTTCGACCAGTAGCCTTCGCCGTCTAGGTTGACCAAGGCATACGGGTGGACCCCCAGCCGCTCAGAAAACCGCTTCACGGCAGGTCCGAGCTTCAGCGGGAAGTCGGCAACGATACCGTCCGGAAGCGCGATCGACGCCTGGGTCCCAGGCGCAATGAACAGGGTGAACTCGACGATCCTGCCGTCTTTCGCGCAGACGCTGACGCCTCGCAGCTGCGGTATCTCCCAACTGTGGCAGGTCCACCCTGGATGATCCGATGGATTGGCCACCGTTTCGTTGTGGCCGAACGCCTGCACGGCATCATCGATTGACCCGTCGATGCACATACCGAAGAGTCCGAGGCATGACTGTGCCGACGGCGCCTCCCGGAGGGGGCCGAAGGTCATGAAGTTCCAGGGATTCGGCGGGTTCGACCCGCTGGATCCATTGGACCCACTGCCTTTGCCGCCCCCCGGTACACCGTTGTTACCCGCAGGCCCCCAGTGTAGGACGGCGGCGATGACCACGGCCGCCACGGCGGCCGTCGCAGCCGCGCCGACGAGCGCACCGCGGACGTGCCTGCGCCAGACGCGCCGTGACCTCCGACGCTGCCTGGCGATCCCGTCCGGCACCGCGTCGCCCGGTGCGGCTACCGCATTCGCGCCGACGACGAACACCGCGTCGGGATGCCGGGTGCTGGACCGGTTCTTCGCGATGACCAGCGGACCGCCATGCCGGTTCGACGCCGACATCGTCGGGGTCTGGTTCGGCGCGTCGCGCCGGACGTGCTGCTCCACATAGCAGAAGAGGTCCTCGGTGTCGATGTAACCGTCACCGTCGATGTCAGCGTTGCCGGTCTCCAACCCGGCGATGACGTAGCCGGTGAACAGGCTCGGCTCGTCCGGATCTCGGCCTTCGCCCAGCGGGTTCATGTCGTACGCGAGCTGGACCTTGCTCGATGCGGTAATCACGACCCGTCCTTGGCCGGCGAGCTCGTTGAACTCCACCGCCGCAGCACCCGTGCCGCCCGACCGGGAGTTCAGTCCGTCGGCGAACGCACCGCTGTAGCAGCAGTCGAGCAGCAGGAGCACCCTGGTCGCCGGGCTCATCTGCATGCGCTCGTTCAACCATGCCGCCGCAACGCCGGTGGCGGCGAGCAGTCTCGGGTCGGTATCCCGAGCGATGAAGTGCAGGCCGCCGTTATCGTCTCGGTCGCCGTGCGTGGAGATGTGCAGCAGCAGCACGTCGTCACGCTGCGCTGCCTCAAAGAAACGCTGCAGCTGCCTCCGGATGTCGACGGACGTTCCGTCACGCAGGACCGTCACCTCGAATCCACCGATGCCCGGATCCTCGAGCACGCTGGTCAACCGCGTCGCATCCGCCACCGCCCCATGCAGGACGGAGAGACCCTGATCTTCGAAATTGCTGTTCGCGATGATCAGGGCGCGCTTTGTCACCGGCCCTCGCGCTCGATATGGGCGATGAACGCATCGGCCAGTCGAGCCGTAACATCATCGTTCGGACCGTCGAGTTCAATCTCTGCGTCACCGATCCGCATAAGGACGCGTCGCGACCGCTGCCGGCGCAACCAACCGGCGAGCCCGGCCGCCACTGCCTGCACCACCGCCGGCGTCGAGGCCATCGTCAGGACCAGCTGACCGACCAGGACCGCCGTTTCGCTGCGCGTGCCGGGCTGCGCGGCAACGGTCGGTGCGGTGATGGCGTCAATCGGAAGTTCGCGCAGCACCTTCCGCACAGCCAACGTGATGTCATCCGTCTCCGCATCGTCGGCGCCCGACAGTTGCAGCAGCACCTGCATCACTCATACCACCTCAGTCTCGGCAAAGATGGTGCCAGTCTCGCAAAGGGCGATCGGTGCATCCATTGACCGGATGGGGTGGTCCCACTCGGATATTCGTCCCACCGACTGGTCCGTTCATACAGGCATTCCCGCGGGCCGCCAAAGTTCGACCGAACTGCAGACGGCCAGGCGTGCGCTGCCGCTTTAGGTCGTGGGAGTGGACTCAGCGAGGTCGTTGAGGACCTCGGTAAGTGTCAGTGGCTGGTCGGTCAGTTGGTTGACCTTGATGGCTAGGGTTGCTGCCTCGACGTTGGTGGCGTAGATGACGACGGCGAGTTCCTCTCGGGCACGTGAGACGCACACGTACAGCAGGCGCCGGGTTCGGTCGACCGCGTTGTCTTTGCCGTTTGCGGTGTTCTCGCGGTCCGTGGCGGACAGGTCGGTGATTCCAAGCAGCTTGTCGTAGGAGAAGCTCGGGAACGGCCCTTCCGAGTCGTCGATGAGCACGACGACGCGGGAGAATTCGGCGCCTTTGGTGGCGTGCTGCGTCGAGTAGGGTGACTGGCTGCTGACGTAGCGGAGGTAGCCGTCGAACTCGCGGACGTCACATGCCATGAACGCGTCGAGGACTTCTCGCGTCTTGTCACTGATGACCTGGTCGCGGTGTGGCCCTTCCGGGTCGAGGTAGCAGGCCAGTTGCGGGACCGGGTCGATCAGCCCGGTGCTGTGGGCCGTTTTGAGGGCATGGCCAACCGAGTCAGGGCCAGCGGCTGCGACGATGGTGCGCAGCGCGGCGATCGCCTCGCGGGCGGCTGCAAGCCGGACGCGTACGCCGCTTTGTCCGGTGAGGTCGCGGAGCAGGATGCTGTGTTTACGCAGGATCCGCAGTGCAGCGTCGTCGGTGCCGGTGTTGCACAGCGGCAGGATGACGTTGACGAACGGTGTGATGGGCCAGGCTGTGCCGTCGACAAATGCCGCGGCCAAAGCCGGCGGCTTCTTCGGGTGGAACGCTGTGTGCAGGCCCATGAAACCGAGCCGGCGCGCCGCGAGTTTGTGCATCGGCACAAGGATTTTCGCGCCGCCGGGCTCGTCGCTGAGCCAGTCGGTGTTCGATGTGCGCAGAGCGAGCCACCGGCGGACGGCGTTCATGCTGTCGACACGGTCTGCGGTCCCGGGAAGCACGAAGAAGTAGGCGTGTCCGTCCGGGATCTGCTCGGCTGGGCGGCCGTGCAGTTGCTGGTCGCCGTCGGCCGCGGCGCGGACGCGGTTGACGACTTCGAGGACGCGCCGGGACGAGCGAAAGTTCTCCGGTTTGGTGATAAGGGTCCAGTCGGGCTCGGCCGGTATCCGGCCGACACCTGCGGGGTAGATCTGCTGCATGGGGTCGCCGAAGAAGCCGAGGCAGAAGTCGCTGGTCACCGTTCGGTAAACGTGGATGAGCCCCGCGACAACAGCTGCTTCGGTGTCCTGACTCTCGTCGATGAAGATGAACGGGAAGCGCGCGGCGACAATCTTGGCCAGTAACGGTCGCTCGGTGAGCAGCTGCGGGACCATTTTCAGGATGTCGGCGTGACCGACCTGCCCTCGGCCGTAGTCGGGGCCGACGCCGTAGGTGAACGTGCGGATGGTTTCCAGCGCGGTGAGTTGTCGTTCGTACCGCGCCCGATCACTGTTCAGCGTGTCATGTTTGGCCGCCGTCCTAGTTTTCGCGAGGTCGTCGTCGATTTCCGCAAGCTTGGCGGCGATACGCGCCTCAACCCAAGTGCCGATGTCGTGCTGGAACGGTGCGATCAAGCCCCACAGAAAGCTGTGGATCGTGGATACGTGGACCAGCGGGTCGTCTTGGACATCGCTATGGATCTCGGCGGCAGCCACCTCGGTGTAGGTGATACACGCGATCTGCTGGGTGCGCGCACGCAGCCGCACCCGGCGGTCGGCCGCTACATGCGCCAGCGCCTTGACCAGCGAGGTGGTCTTCCCGGAACCCGCCCCGGCGGTGACGACGAAGCCCGTTTTGCCGGGCTTTGCGAGCACTTCGCGGATCCGCCGGTCAGCGTCCGTGTCCGCGGCGCCTGCTCGGCCGGTCACTCGGCAACCTCGGGGTCGAGCACCGGCAACGCGACGACGTCAGACGCATCGACGACAACCCGGTCGCGTAGCCACCGTAGGCCGTCGATGATGTACTGCGGTCCGACCCATTCATCGAGGTTCTTGGTGATGAGTGCGAGCGCGAAGTCCGTTTTGTCGAAGGCTCTGACCCGGTTGTGGATCTTCTTGTGGAGGTCGTCGAGCGTCATACTCGCCGCTTTCGCAACACGGAGGCGGAGGTCTGTCTGTGCGGGCTCCTGACACCAGGCAAGGTTCTGCAGGGCGAACGACTCTTCGAAGGTCCGGCCGGCGCGGTCTTCTGTGGCGCCGCCCCACGTCACCGTCTGACGGGTCTCGTACGCGATGCGAATGTGTCCACGGCCGCCGTTGGTAGTGGGCGGGCATTTCTTGTCGTCGTCGAGATCGAGCAGTTCGTCGATGCTTCGGAGGGCCGGGATCCAGGTGGCCAGCGTCTCGTTGCTCGTGACGGCCCCCGCGACGGTGGTCATACACGCCGTCCGTCCGTCGGCCTCTTCGCCTGGGTCCTGATCGCTAGTTCCTGAGCCTGCCCCGTGGACGCTGTCGATGTCGGTGATGAGCAGCGTTGGAAGTCCGAGGAAGTCCAGCAGTTCGCGGAACTTGTGGGTGAAGGCACCGCCGACCTCGAGGATGGTGAGATGGCTTGACTGCAGCTCAGGTGCTGACTGCTGGATGATCAGTGGCAGTACCAGCCGTTCGACGTTGCCCTCGACCAGGATCGCCGCATCGGCGAAGAACAGGTCGCAATGGGTCAGCCGGAGGTACTGCCGCAGGAAGTGCCGGGTCGCGTCGCTTGTCGTGCCTTGGAACGTCATCAGGTCCTTGACGTCGGTGTGGTGCAGGTTGCCGTCCACTCCGGTCCGCTTGAAGTACCGGATCGGTTCGAACGACTTCTCGTAGATGATGTGCGCAGAATGCGTCGTCACCACCATCTGCGTGGTGAACGCCGGATCCACTGCCGGCAGGATCTCGCGGATCTTCCGGATGAAGACCTGCTGCAACTGAGCGTGCAGATGCGCCTCAGGCTCCTCGATGAACACCAGGTGGATCGGCGGCCGCTCACCCTCGGCGTCAATCCATCGGTGATGGAAGTCCAGCACCTCGACCACCATGAAGATCAGGTTCTTGAAGCCCAGGCCGTTGTACTGGTCGGGCAATGTCCGCTCCGGCGTCCCTGCAGGGCCGTCACCTGCAGCCGGCAGCGCGTAATGCACCCGGGCTCCGCTGCTGAGGATCGTGTGCGGGTTCAACGCGGCCTTCACCACCAGACGTGGGTGAACGAAGCCGGGATAGCCAAGATCGGCGAGCTTGTCCAGCGTCGGCTCGAACGCCTTCTCGTAGTGCGTGTTGAGGCGGCTTTCGGAGTCGGCGATGGCGGCGGCCGCCTTGAGATCATGTTCATGCTGCTCGAGATGCCGAGCGTAGAAGCCGCTGAGCTTCCGTGACAGGTTCTCGGAACGGCCCCGGCTTTCCCCGTCAACGAGGTGACGCTGAGCGTCCAGAAAGTCGACGCAGATGAGCGCGTCCAGCTTCGCGCCAAGCCCGCTCTCGTTGCCGCCGAAGACGTCAGGCACGTAGCCGTTGAGAGGCTCACCGTGTTCGTCACAGCGGGAGGCGTCGAGGACCGCGTATGTGATTTGGTATTCGCGCTGCAGTTCGCGGGTCAGATACTCCGTCAGGGCCTGCGGCCACGGCGCGTAGACCGAGCCATCGGGGGGATCCGTAGCCAGCGCCCGGTCGTGGCACTCCACAAAGTTTTCGATGAGAGACTTGGCGTTCTTGGGCTGGTATGAAAGCCGGACACCGACCAGTCCCGACTCCCAGTCCAGGTCCGGGAGGAAGTCGACAACGCGATGCAGGTTCACTTCGTCGCCGGTCAAGTCCAGCCAGATGTCAAGCTCGATCCGGGGGAGTCGCACATCCGGATCGTCGACGGACGGGTCGAACGCATCGAACTCGGCCCAGCAATCAGCGGTGAAGTCGTAGAGCTGGAATCGGCCCTTCTCCGACCCCAGGAACAGCCGGAACACTTGTGCAGCGGAAGTCTTCCCGCTGTTGTTCGCGCCAACGAACACCGTCGTGTCAGCGTCAAGATCGATAACAACGTTACGCAACCGCCGGAAGTTCCTCACGCGGAACGATTTGACGCGCACGCACACCTACCCACACAGGAAGCCGATCAACCGCACCATAGACGTCTTCGCATCCCTCGTCAGTTGAGGAGCAAATAGCGCATCACGGACACCGTTGACATCGGAGCAGGTAAAGCAACCAAAGCATCGACGTCATCCAGTCAATGTTAGATAGGTTCGACCGGAACGGATGGTACTGCGCAGCCCATCGGCTGACCTCTTCCGGGCATCGGGGGCACTGATCAGTGCACCCGCATCAGGGACGTCACTGCTCCCGCAGCCGCAGGCCTGTCGTCCTCGAGACCGTGCTGCGCTCTCTCGGGGGCATATTTATGCACATGACTAAGCCATGGCTACACGGCCGACAAGCAACCCCATGTACTCCGGTTTTGGACGATGGTGTCAGCGCAACGGCCGGCGTTGCGGAGGTAGTCGGCGACGTCGAGCCGGAGCCCGGCCCGGGAGGTCGGCGTGGCATGGTGGACGGTGAGGCCGAGCAGCCCGGAGACCATCTGGATGGCGCAGCCGCCACCGGCGACGGTCAGCGGCAGGCGGCAAGAGCCGTCAGCTGCGAGCGACGCCAGGCCCGTACGCCGCAGCGCCACCGGTGACCGAACAGTTCGGGCGCTACGGCAGGAGCCGCGCCCGCTCCTCGCTGATGATGCGTGCCTCGTCCGCGGTCGACACCTCCACCGTGTAGGAGGAGTCGACGGCGGCCGTGTCGGTGTGTTTCGCCTCGGACTCGTGGGCGTACGCGTGGAACAGGCTTCGTTTGGTTGCGAGCAGTTGCAGGATGCGTTCGTCGACCGAGTCCTTGGCGAGGAGGCGATGGACCCGGACCATCCTCGGCTGCCCCATGCGGTAGCTGCGCATGATGGCCTGGTCTTCGGTGCTCGGCTTGAGCTGCGGCTCGGTGATCACGACGACTGATGCGGCCTGCAGGTTGAGGCCGACGCCGGCGGCTTCGATCTGACCGAGGAGCACCGCGTGCCCGGAGTGCTCTCGGAATCTGTCGACGATGCGCTGCCGCTGGCTCGTCGGGGTGCTGCCGGTGAGGTGGAAGCGCACCGAGCTGGTGAGGGTGGCGTCGACCCGGTCGAGGACGCCGCGGAAGTAGGAGAACACGACGACCTTCCAGCCGTTGGCCGCGGACTCGTCGACGATCTCTTTGATTCGTTCGAGCTTGGTGGTGGGTTCGTCGGTGCCGATCAGGTACGCGGCCCGCCGCATGTCCATGAATTGGCGGTGGCGGACCGCGTCGAGGTACCGCTGCCGTTCGGCCGTGTCGAGCTCGACCCAGTCGTCGACGTCCAGTCGTTCCGGCAGCTCTTTGAGGACGTCTTCCTGCGTACGGCGCAGGTAGACCTCGGCTACCTTCATCCGGAAGGTTCGTGCGCTCAGCACCTGGTTGCCCGGCAGGAGCCGACCGGCGAGGCGCTCGTCGACGTACCGGACGAGGCTGTGAAACTCCTCGACCCGGTTCTCCATCGGCGTTCCGGTCATGAGCAAGACCCGCGACGCGTTGCCGGCGTGGGCTGCCACCGCCTGCGAGCGCAGCGTGGACCGGTTCTTCACCAGGTGAGCCTCGTCGACGACCAGCAGATCGAGCCGGACGCCCGCGGGAAACGTCAGCGACCGCAACGTCTGCAGCGTCGTGATGACCACGCCGCCAGCGACCGTCCATTCGGCGACAGCGTCCTGCCTGCCGCCGCCGTGTGCCTTGTACACCTTGAGCGCGCTGTGCTCCTCGATCTCCTGAATCCAGTTGTAGAGCACGCTGGCCGGGCAGACGACGAGGAAGTGCCTTTGAGCGTTGGCGTAGAGGTGGGCCATGACGGCGATCGCCTCGATGGTCTTGCCCAAGCCCATCTCGTCGCCGAGGATGACCCGCTTGCGGTCGATGGTGTACTGGGCGCCGAACACCTGATAGGTGCGCAGGCGCACCCGCAGGTAGGTAGTGTCGAGCTTGACCTTCCGCGCCTCGTCCTCGATCTGGCGGGGCACGAAACCGGTCGTGGTATCGGCTTCGTCGACCGGCTGGCCGCGGACCTCAGCAAGGAGCGTCTGGTACATCGCAGCGGCACCGACGTAGTCCGCCCACAACGTCGCCGGCGTGGTGCGGTCAGCCTTGGCAACGGCGTTGGTGATGTCTCGAATTGCTGCCCGGACGATGACCGCGTCGACGGTCCCCAACAGGTTCTGGAGCTCGACGAGCGCCTGCTGAGCCCTGCGACGGCTGGCCGGCCACGCGAAGATCCGGTGCAAACGGAGACCGGCCGGAGACGCGGCCGCCAGCGCGCGGTCCAGGTTGGCGGCGAGGACGTCCGCGCGGTCGGCGGTCGCGGCATGCACACGGATGACGGTGGCGAGGGTGTGCAGGAGGCGGAGCAGGTCGACGTGGCTGTCCGGCGCCTGGTCGGCGTCGAAGCGGACGACGGTCTCGTGGTCGACCGACGTGGCGGCCGCCTGAGCCGCAGCGTGGATCGCCGTGGCGGTCGCCTCGCCGATGTCAGGTATCTGCTGCAGCGATCCAGGCGACGTTCCGAGGACGTCCAGAACGCTGCGGTACCCGTACTGCGGCAGTCTGCCGATATTGCGGATCGCTTTGCCGGAGGCGGATCGCAGCGAGTCGGCCCGCACCGCCGCGAGCTGCTCGGCGACGAGCTGGGTGCGAAGACGGTCGTGGGCGGCACGGACATCGCGTTTGAGGAAGTCGACGGAGTTGCGGAGGACGTCCGCGTTATCGGCAAGAGCGTCGGCATCTCCGAGCAGCTGTCGCGCGGCAAGGACCGGCATCGGGTCAGTCATAGGACTCCGAAGTCGAGGTCCGCGGCAGACTCGTTCGGGCAGTCAGCCCGCCTCTGCCCGATCTCGCGGACCGCCATCCACGCCCCCCAATGCTTTGCGTAGCGGCGAGCCTACCCAGCGAAGTCCCACCAAGGAAGGGTCACGACACTACTCATTCATTCAGCTCACGGATTGGATTGATGCAAGTACTGAATGTTATATCGATGTACGCTACTTCCATTCGCCGTGGATGGAGGTGCCATGGACATCGGACCGGCCCTGCGCAGTCTGGCGACGCCAGCAAGGCTGCCGGTCAGATCGTCCGAGACCGACGCCGCACGCGTGCAGCTGCTGGCCAAGAAGGCCGCTGTCGACACACCGGGCATCCCCTACCTCAAGGAGCCCGTACCGGTCTCTGTCCCCGGCGAGTTGCAGACCAGCCCGGCCGCCGTGCTTCGCGAACTCGGCGTGGCGACCACGCTCCTCACCCGATCGCAGTTCGTGACGGTGTCGCAGCACTGGGCGCACGTCCGGTACTGCGCCACACTCCGAGCCGGGCGCAGCAGGCTCCTTGCCCTAACCCCTGCTGCCGCCCGCGACGTCGTGCACCACCACAAGGTCGCCCAGTCCGAGCAGCTCGGCATCGGACTGGCCTTGATCGTGGCTCAGGCCGCATTGCAGCGGCGACACCCCGGCTGGGTCTTCCGAGCCGTGGACGCCGACGTCGCCCTGCGGCACGGCTACATCGACGACGTCGTCGGCGAGGTCCGCAACGAGCCCGGCACCAAGAAACGACCGGACTACTTCCTCGTCGGACACCGCAGCGACGGCAACCAGACCGACGTCCGCATCGCGGTCCTCGAGTGCAAGGGCACCCACGGCGGGATGCGGGAAATCTACAAGCAGCTGGCCGACGCGTGCCTCCAGGTCCGGACCGTCACCATCGGCAAACACCCGCTGTACGGGCTGATGGTCGCCTCACGCCTAGCCCACACCGGCGTGCACTCCTACATCCTTGACCCACCCGGTGACGACGAACTCTGGTCCGGCCCCAGCCAGGAGTTCGACGAGCTCATCAACGAGGCACCGGACGAGTTCAGCTGGCGCATCGGGGAACACGAGCCCGACGCCTCCCAGGGCGCCCCCGCACCAGCCACCGGTACAAACCCTCCCCCAGCGGCGCCCACCGGACCAACCGAGCCAGCCGCACCGTACGTCATCCCGGAGGACCGACGCTCCTGGCTGGCGCAGGTCCTCAACCGCACCGCCGCCGCGTCGGTACTGCTCTTCGCCGGCGACAGCTCGACGGCCGCCCACTACACGACAACCCGGCAACGCGGCCACAGCGCGGGCATGCTGCCCATCGAGGAATCCTGGCCGGACAGCATCAGCGCACAGCTGAGGATTCCGTACGGACCCGTCCTGAACGGCACGTCGTTCCTCATGCCGTTGAGCGGCGGCAGAACGCTCGTAATGTTCCGGGGCATCGAACGCCGCGTTCATCAGGATCTTCAGGAGGGCAACCTCCGGCGCTACATCCGCGACGCCGGTCGACTACACCGCTGGTGGCAGGCCCACCGGCAACGGTCCCGCGAGCTGCTCTCCGTCGGCACTGACGGAACCGCCCTGCTCGTCCGAGTCGTCAACGAACGCGTCCGTCCAACAGCACCAAGCCTCAACCGCACAACCAACCGTCGGTAACCGGGTCGGTGCCTGGCTGCCGCTCCACTCGATTGAGCAGCGCCGCGACCTCGATGACCGGGTCTCGCAGCCGCAACCAACCGCTCACGGTTCGATTACGCATGACAAGACGACCGGCACGCCTCAACGTATGACGCCGTGGCAGGACAACGTGCACGCGTTCGCACGGCCGACCATGACCCAAGGCCGACGACCTTGCAGGGCTCAGCGCGACGAACCCTTCGCTCAGCCGCGCTCACGGCTGCACGCTCGCCGACCGCAAGAGATCACCGTACGGGTGTTCGTGTCAGAGATGTGTCGTGATCATCCACAGTGGACTTCTTGGTTGAGGGAGATCAAACCGCCCTGGTCAAGGTGTCGATCACGTGGTGCCACGACAGCCAACATTGGCATATTGCCTGCTCAATCGCAGTGCATGTCGATCGACGGCAGGCCATCACGGACCCCTTGACTCCGTCCGGCGTAACGGCAAGGAGGTCATCAAGCACCTTGCGCAGCCACCTACGGCGCAAACCGTACGGTCGTACGGGTAAAAACGCGTGTCGGACCCCTTGACTACACATCGGTCAGGTCAAATAGAAAAGGCCAGCTGAGCTGGCCTTTGTCACCCGGTCGGGACGGCGGGATTCGAACCCACGACCCCTTGACCCCCAGGTCGTTGAAGGCCCCAGCGACGTGCTCAAGCACGTTCTCCCAGGTCACCGAAAGCATAAACTGGCCGAGTAAAGGGGTCCACGAATCACCTCGCCGCCGAAGCCCGGCCGCTGTCCGGAGCCGGCGTTTGTCGTTCATGCCGCGCTCAGCGCCTCGGCGGTCGGAGTGAAGTCCGGCGCGATGAGTCCTGCAAGGTCGTCGGCGCTCTGCCGTCGGCGGCCGGCGTTGACACGGGAGTAGTAGCGCATCAACGTCGCTGGATCATGACCGAGTCGCTCAGCTACCTCGGCAATGCCGTACCCAAGGTCCAGCAGATTCGAGGCGACCAGGTGCCGGACCTGGTGCGGGCCGAGCGGGCGGACCCCTGCAGCGACCGCGAGCTGGTTGAACCGGTCTGTGACGTTGTCCGGCCGCAGCGGCTGACCGTGCCGGCCGGTGAACATGTACCCGGACACGACCGCCTTCCTCCCCCGCGGCCTCGCACCGGTCACGACGGTAAGCGTCGCCGGATCGAGCACCAGACTGCGGGTGCCGTTGTGCGACTTCGGCGGCTTCACCCGCACCCGACTCGACGGCTCCTCAACCACCAGCTGCCGGCGAACCGCCAACGTCGCAACATCCGGCTCTAGATCACACCAGCGCAGACCACACAGCTCACCGCGACGCAAACCGGTCGTCAGCAGCAATCGCCACATCGAAAACAACCGATCGGCAGCAACATGCTCATGGAAGGCCCGGACCTCGTCCACGGTCCACACCGGACGCCGGTCGTCAGACTCCCGCGGCTTGCACGCGCCGAGAGTCCGACTAGTCTGCTCCCCGAATGCCTTACCGAGCACCAGATGCAACGTCCGCAACGTCGTCCGCGAATACCCAGCAGCCTCCAACTGCTCATATGCACGCTCGACCATCCGCCCACTCAACCGCGACGCCCGCACCCGACCCACAAACGGATAGATCAAGTTCAACAGACAGCGGTAGTTGTAGACCGTGTTCGGCTGCAACTGCTGCGCCCGACCCGCCAGCCAGTCCTCACACAACGACTGCACCGAGTCCGACAACCGCAACTTCGGCCGCTGCGCATCACGCTGCCGGCACAACCGCCGATACTCGGCCAGGGCCGCCCGCTCCGTCACGAACCCACCCCGCCGCGCTTGCAACCGCGACCCAGCGCGATCACGACCAAGCTCCACCCGGAAACCAAATAGCCCGGTCGCCGGATCCCGAACGATCACATCAACTTCGGCCATGACAACCTCCGCTGCCGCTCAACGTTTCTGGAATGAACCCTCCACCCCATCCGACCGCGGCCCAGCGACAACCACAACAGCACTCCACACCATCGGACGAACCCCAAAACGAGTGAACCGCCTCTTCGGGTCCTTCGCCCGCGACGCCGTCGAACCCCACGACATCGATGCGGCGATTGAGATGGACTAGGACGACCGTCGGATCACCGATGTGGTCCAGTCACTGAGTTCGGGTCGCAACCCGAAATCACTGATCCGCCGCGCACTGGTCGGCAACAGCGCCGCCTTCTAAGCATCCATGCGAAACCGCGAGCGGCGCAGGCGGCCAGTGGTGAAGAATGCAGACCGTGACAGACAGGCAGGCCGATCGTGGCAGCGTCGTTCTGCAGGTCGTGTACGACCAGCTGCGGCAGCATGGTGTTTGGCCGACGTTCGCGCAGGTCGACCGGGTCCTTGACCGCGTGCACGGCATTTCGGATGCACAGGCCGCACTGGCAGCATTGCCCGCCAAGCTGATGCCTCGTTCCTGGAGCAGGTCATACTTCTCGGACACCGACGAGGTCCGGCTCACCCTGCGCGGCGTGAGCGTCTGCGCCGGCGCCGGCGCCCAAGACGATCTGACGCTCCTGGTCGCGTTCCTGCGTTGGGCGGCTGAGCGAGAACACGTGGAGGATGCCGATCCAGTCGAGGTCACGAGCCTAGCCCGGGTCTTTCAGTAAGCCTGTCCGCGGTTCATGATCGGAAATGAGGAAGGTGCCTGCCATCTGGGATGATCTGGCTTGTCGAAGGCCCTGATCGTCCGCCATGGAAGGCACCTGCCGAGTGAAGGCTACCGGATCGCGTCCGAAGATCATCGTGAGTGGCGACGGGCGTGGCGTGGTCGGCCACGCCGGTGCCCGCCTCTTGGCCGATGTTGCCGAGGCGACCGGCTTGACCGCGGCGTGCGGTGACGCCTTGGCCGGGTTGCGGCAGCGGCGCGGTGTGCATGACCCGGGCCGGGTCGCGGTCGATCTGGCAGTGATGCTCGCCGACGGCGGTGCGACGATCTCGGATCTGGCGGTGCTGCGGGATCAGGCGGCGCTGTTCGGGCCGGTGGCGTCAGACCCGACCGCGTGGCGGCTGCTGTCCGATATGGACAGTGCTGCCCTCGGCCAGCTCCGTGACGCCCGTGCCCAGGCCCGGGAACTGGCGTGGGCACAACGCCTCGAGACCCGCGGCGGGCTACCCGAGGCATCGGCGGCGGGCCGGACGGTCCCTGGTCTGGTCCTGGATCTGGACGCCACGATCGTGTTGTGCCACTCGGAGAAGGAAGCGGCGACCCCGACGTGGAAACGGACATTCGGCTACCATCCGCTGTTCTGCTTCCTGGACAACACCCGTGAGGCGCTGTCCGGGATGCTGCGCGAAGGCCGGGCCGGGTCGAACACCACCGCCGACCACATCACCGTCCTCGACCAGGCACTCGCGCAGATCCCCGACCACCTGCGGCACGGCACGCCGATCCTGATCCGCGCCGACTCCGCCGGCTGCACCCACGGCCTCCTCGCCCACATCCGCGGCATGCGCGAGCACGGCCTGGACACCCGATACTCCGTCGGCGTCGCGATCACCGAACCGATCCGCCAGGCGATCCTGACCGCCAAACAGCACCTGCAATGGGTGCCGGCACTCGACAGCGACGGCGAACCCCGTGACGGCGCACAGGTCTGCGAACTGACCGGTCTCGTCCCCGACGACGGCTACCCGGCCGGGACCCGGTTCATCGTCCGCCGCGAACGGCCGCACCCCGGCGCCCAACTGTCGCTGTTCGACACCATCGAAGGCATGCGCCACCAGGTCACCGCCACCGACACCCCACCCGGCGACCCCACCAGCGGCTCCATCCAGTACCTGGAGGCCCGCCACCGCGCCCACGCCCGCGTCGAAGACCGCATCCGCACCGGCAAGGACACCGGCTTCGGCCGGTTCCCGTCACGGGTCTTCGCCATCAACGCCGCCTGGCTCCAACTCGCCCTCACCGGCATCGACCTCCTGGCATGGACCCAGATGCTGCTCCTGGACGGCGAACTCGCCGCCGCCGAACCCAAGAGACTGCGCTACCGGCTCCTGCACGTCGCCGCCCGCCTCACCCGCACCGCCCGCCGAACCCGACTCCGAATCGCCGAAACCTGGCCCTGGGCAACAGATCTCACCACCGCATTCGGTCGCCTCAACGAGCTACCACGCCCGACCGGCTGACGCCCACACCCGATCGCGTCGACACCGCACGGAGGAAACCGGCCAACGCGCCGGGACCTCGGCACGCCCGCACGACCCACCGACCTACACAAAGATCAACAAGCCGAGTCGGTCACCATGATCGACTGGTCACGAAAGACCGAGGCTAGAGTTCGCCGAAGCCGTTGGTCTGATCTTGATTGATGCCGCGGGTGACGAGGCCGAGGCCACCCAGATTCCCAGCGACGGCGAGACGGATGGCGAACCAACCGGTGATGATGTGCATCCGGAGTTGACCGAAGCGCGAGATCGGGTCGCACGCGTCGGTGTCCTGGCCCACGAGGCTCCATCGTTCTGGAAGACCGCTGGCCGCACGCCGGAGGAGCCCTGGCGGTGGAATTTCACCTTGAACCGCGACGTGCGCCAGTTCCGAGGACTTGTCAACGTCGGTCGACTGTTGGCACTGGACGCCAAGAAATGGCACGAGATCCAGCAGATGCGCAATCGGCTCGTGCACACGCCCGCCACCGGCTGGGAGGAGGAAACGACCGGCACCGGGTCGAACGACGCTGAAACCTCCGACAGCGAGCAGTTGGCGCTCGACCCGCTCGATGTCCTGTTCACGGCGCTGCGGCCGGAGATCGTAGAGGCTGCAGGGCACCAACTGCGGAGCGGCTTGTTCGACGACGCGATCTTCGCCGCTTATCGCCGCGTTGAGCATGATGTTCAGCAGCGCACCGGCCTGAAATCAATTGGCGACAGACTTGTCGATGATGCGTTCAAGACGGCGAGCAACCGAATCACAATCTCGGCACGGGCGCAGGACGCGGACCGACTCGTCGAGATTTTCGGCGGTGCGCTGGGTCTGCACAAGGGAGACCGGTCCCACAAAGACAAGCCTGCCTTGCCGTGCCGGTCACGAGACGAATGCTTCCGGCAGCTAGCTGCTGCTAGCACTCTGCTTGATCTTCTCGACCGCGGCGTCGACCAGGCACCTGCAATGATTGGCTATCAACAACGTGAGGACCGCCTGGAGCTATCAGTCGAACGCGCCGGCCCCGGCGTCACGGTGTGGATGGACGATCAGCCGCTGCAAATTCGAGCACGTACGGCTGTCACACTAACCGTCGACATCGCTGGCGTACCGGCAGGTCTTCACGACCTTTACCTCGTCGACGGGACGAAGCAGGGGCCCGCGGTACCGATCGTCGTGTCTCGGGATCTCGGCAGCGACAACTGGTACCGAGTCGACGAGGTTGCTATCCAGCTATTCCGCGACGACGCCGGAACGCTGCACCCCGACGTCCAAGGCGTTCGTTTGACTGGACTCGAGGACCGGCTGCCTATCAGCCGGATCGTACCGACTGCTGAGCAGTATCAGGTTGGGGACTACGTCCGCTGGGAGTGGGACTCGCGGGTTGTCGGCGAGGTCTGGACCGCCCAGCCGCCGGGAACATCGAAGTACGTACAGCTGTTCGACGCGTCCACCCGGTTTACCGGCAGCGTCATCGGCGCAGGGCAGCAGGAGCGAACTGTGCGGCTGTCCTTCGAACCACCGCTCCTCCACCTTCGGCGGGGCGAGAAAGCACCAGTACGAGTCCTGCGACATGTCAGCAACGGCATCGCCAGTTGGACTGAACCGCTGGACAGTGTGAGCGTTGTGCCAGGTGACGAAAGCATCGTGTACTACAAGGGCGGAGTGCTCACCGCGAAGATCGACGGCACGACCGACCTCCGCCTGCATCACGACGGGCTCTACTGTTCTGCATCCGTGAGCGTCGGTGCTCACCTTCGCGGCTCCACTGCCGAGGTCCTGACCGCACTTCCGCCAATCGGCGGGATCGCGTGCATCGGCGACCAACTCGTGGTCAGCACACGCCAGCGCCTGATCTCCTCAGTCAAGGAAGGCAAGTACGCGACCCTGACGTCGGTGCCAGGACGATCTTCTGACACCGGCCGCACAGACACGATCGCAGCAGCCTCCAACGGCGACTTGGCCGTACGGATGACAGATCACCGCGGTGTCATCGTTCTCGAGGCCGTGCACAACTATCGCCGAAGCAAACTCGTCGAACTGCCGGGATCCCGCGCCATCACCTCAATGACATGGACGGGCACAACTCTTGTCGTGGGCACCGACACAGGCGAGGTCTGGCGGATCGACTCCACCGGAGACCAGACCCACGTCGCGGACCTCACGGGCTTCGCGATCGCCCTCGCAGCAGCTGCCGATACCCTCTATGCAATCGCCGGTCCCTCACCGAGAAGGTTGCTCAAGTTCGACCTTGCAATGCCAGCAGAACCCGAACAACTCACAGAACCGGGCACTCTAGGCGATGTTGCCGATGTGGCTGCTGACGGAGAACTGCTCTACCTGACCGACTTCTCAGCAGGTCGCGTCCTGACATTCCGCGACTCAGAGCTGCGCGGCATCGTCAACGGCCTCGCGAACCCAAGCAGTCTCGCCCTCGCCCCTGACGGCACGCTGTACGTCGCCGAGTTCGGCCGCGGGGCAGTGATTCGCGTGTTCCCTTGATAAGCCCCCTGATGCCCCCCGGCAGCCGTCCAGGGAGCGCACCAGGGGCTATCAAGTTTTTCTTAGAGGTCCTAACAAAGTCGGACAATGTGCCGGTACGTGATCACGCAGGTGGCGAGGCCGAGGAATGCCTCATGGATGTCGTCTCGGCGTTCCCAGCGGATGCGGAGCCGTTTCATGCCGTGGTACCAGGCGATGGTGCGTTCCACCACCCATCGGTAGACGCCGAGGCCTGAGCCGTGGGGTGTGCCTCGTCGGGCGATGCGCGGGCGGATGCCCTTGCGTCGTACGGCCTTGCGGTACTTGTCGTGGTCGTAGGCGCGATCAGCGAACAGCTCGTCGGGCCGCTGGCGTGGCCGGCCGCGTCGGCCGCGTACGGGAGGGACCTTGTCGATCAGGGGTAGCAGTTCGGTGACGTCGTTGCGGTTGCCGCCGGTCAGTGATGCGGCGAGGGGGATGCCGGCGCCCTCGGTCAGGACGTGGTGTTTCGAGCCCGCTCGGGCGCGGTCGACCGGGCTCGGACCGCTTTTGGGCCGCGACGAGCGGCTCGTACGTGGGAGGAGTCGATGACCGCCCGGGACCAGTCCAGCTTCCCCGCGGCATGCAGCTCGGCCAGGAGCAGCTCGTGCAGCTGTTTCCCGACCCCGGCTCGGTTCCACTCTTCAAGCCGCCGCCAGCACGTCATCCCGGACCCGAACCCCAGCTCCTGCGGGAGGAACTCCCACTGGATGATGTGTCGTCGCTCATGAAATTCGGATCTGGCGATGATCTTGTGGTCGGTCGTCAGCCGCTGAGCAGGATCCGGCGGCGCAGAAGGTCGAAACCGGCTCGCCCGTACATGGATCGTTTGATGGTCTTGATTCGGTTAACGGCGCCCTCTACTGGGCCGGAGTTCCAGGGCAGGGTCAGTCCGGCGGTGACAGCATCCAGGTCGCGGCGCAGGCCTTTGACGAGGGAGTGCAGGGCGGGCAGGTTGTCCGCTTGCACTCGGTGCATCCAGTCGAGGAGGCGGTCGCCGCGATGTTTGTTCATCAGTTCGGCGAAGTCACGGACGTGGCCGGCGACGGCGTGGAGTTCGGGGCAACATGCGAGCACGTCACCGAGCTCGGCGTGGTCTCCGGGGGCGAGGCGCTGCGGGTCGGTCATGATCCAGCGGGTGATGCGGCGCGGTTTCGGGACAGCGGGCCGGACCGGTTCGGCGGGCTGCGTTCGCGCGGGTTTGACGGGTGTAGCGGGCGCGGCGGTACGCATGGGGTGGAGCCAGCGGCGGACGGTCTGGACGCTGCCGGTGAACCCCACCGTGGCCAGTTCGGCGTGCAGGGTTTTGGCGTTGGTGACACCCTCAGCGAACCTGGCGGTCAGGTGTTCGGCGTAGCCGTCGAGCACGCTGGCGCGGTTGACGGCTTTGACGAGGAGTTCCTCGACGCTGGACGCTCTGGCGAAGCGGCGCACGGTGGTGCGGTCCAGTTCGAGCCGGCGGCCGATCTCGGACAGTGCGGTGTCCTCGGCCAGCAGCTGCTGGACGGCCGCGTATCGGTCACGGGTCCGAGCGACCAGCGGCCGTTCCCGACCGCACACGTCGAGCGTCCCGCCCGGCACGGCAGGGCCGGCTGCTCCCGGCGGGGCCTGCGGTTGTCCCGGCGAGCCGCCACAGTCGGCTGTTGGTTGCGAGTCTGCGGCTGGTTCGGTGTCGACGACAGGCTGTGGCTCGCTCCCGGGAGCTGGACAGGTTTCCAGCTTGGCGGTCAACGCGGTACGCACGCAGGCGTGATGCAGGGTCACGATCTTGTCGACGGCTTCGCCCACGTTGTGCCAGACATGCCACCTGTCCGCGACCTGGACTGCGTCCGGGGCGCCGCTGCGGGCGCCGCCAGAGTAGGCACCGGCCCGGTCCCGGCAGATGATTTCGGTCCCGGGGTGCTCCCGCAGCCAGGCGGCGAGCGGCTCGGCGTCACGGCCTGCAAGGACATCGACCGGCCGGTGGGTGTCCATGTCAAGCAGTACGGTGCCATAGACATGGCCTCGGCGAATGGCGAAGTCATCGACGCCGAGCACCGTGACCACGGCCGGCTGCGGCAGCGGTGCTGCGCGGAGCAGACCGAGCAGGGTGTCCCGCCCTGCGGGCAAGCCCAGCTTCCGGGCCAGCCGGGCACCGGGCCGGCCGGCCAGAGCGACCGCGATCGCGGTCAACGCCGCGCGCAGCGGCGGGCTATACCGGGAATGCGCGCTCGTCAGACCCGGGACCTGCTCGACGAACGTGACCCGGTCGCACGCACTCGTCCGGCAGGCCAACCGCCGCACCAGCAGCCGGATCACTACCGGCCGCCCGGCGAGGGCCGTGTCCGCCAGCCGCCGACGGTATCTGCCGTGCACCCGCGCCGACTCGATACCACAGCCCGGACAGGCCACCCGCACAGCGCGGGACCGGGCATCGACCACGATCTCACCGCCTACCTGCTGAACCCCGTCGATCGTGACCTCCGCCAGGTGCGGCAGCAGCCGCTCAAGATCCACCGTGATCTACTACCACGGTCCACACTGGACACCCACAACAAGCCGACGATCACCACAAGATCATCGCCAGATCCGAATTACGTGAGCGGCAGACCGCTACAGCTGGGGAATTACGTGAGCGCCGACGTGCGGCACGAGGTCGCACGTATTGAGTGGCTGCAACGAGAGGAGGGCCGGATGTCGATGAGTGTGTCGATATCGGCGGTGTAGCCCGGGCCAGTGCTCAAGGCCTGTCCCCTCCCGGACGTGCGTCGCTGGTAACGGCGGGGTGCGAAGCTCCGGGTTCAAGCCCAAGAGTTCCCGGACTCCGTCCCGGGGACACAGGTGAGGGGAAGACCGGGCGGGCGAACAACCGTGAACCCTCGATGATGTCTCGTCATCACGAGCCCCGGGTGGATGGAGTGATACACCGGGGCGTAGGGACTGCGCCGTGGCAGAGCGGCAGGCGGCGGTCGTGGAGTCGGCAACGGCCGTGGGAGCACCACCGTCCCCGGGATATAGAGGGCGCCCAATCCGGTCGCAGCTCAAGCGTGCGGAACGTGACAACCCCGACGGGGTCCGGGCCAGCGGCCCGGTAGGCCGGCCGTGAGGTCGGCTTCAACTCCCCGGCGGGCGCAGGATGACCCAAGAAGCGAATGCCGGTGCGTCGAAAGGCGACGGGAACACCAGGACAGGCAAGACCCGGCCCCTCCGCCGGGAGTCGTGGAAGAACCGGCCGGATACCGGGCCGAGTGCCCGGGCTTGAAAGAGCGCCCACGTGGGTCGGGTGAGCCTGCGAGGACTCGATGACGTGTCAGCACCCGAACCGAAGGACAAGTTGGACGCCGTGACGATCACGACAGCCACAGACGCAGCGGCTGCGGCCACCGCACGTGTGCTGCCCGGTGCGGTGAACGGACCGGAGGACGAGTTCTTGGACTGGGACCAGGTCGACTGGGGTCAGGCCGAGGAGAACGTACGGCGGCTGCGGCAGCGCATCTTCGCGGCATCGCGGGCAGGGGACCTGAAGAAGGTCCGCAATCTACAGAAGCTCATGCTTCGCTCCCGGTCGAATGCTCTGGTGAGTGTGCGCCGGGTCGCGCAGCAGAACGCCGGACGTAAAACGCCCGGGATCGACGGGCGAACGGCGCTGTCGCCCAGCCTGAAGACGGATCTCGTCGAGCAGGTGCAGCGGCAGCGTACGACCTGGAGGCCCCGGCCGGTCCGGCGTGTGTTCATCCCCAAGGCCAACGGGAAGAAGCGCGGACTCGGTATTCCTGTGATGATGGACAGGGCGCTACAAGCGGTTGCCGTCAACGCATTGGAGCCCGAATGGGAGGCCCGGTTCGAAGCTCGGACCTACGGCTTCCGCCCGGGACGCAGCTGTCAGGACGCCATCGCCTCGATCTTCTGGACGATGCCGAATCCTCGCACCAAGCGCTGCTGGGTGCTGGACGCGGACCTGACCGCGGCGTTCGACCGCGCCGACCACGACAGCATCCTGGACCAACTCGGCACCTTCCCAGCCCGGGACATGGTCGCCGCGTGGCTCAAAGCCGGAGTGGTCGATCAAGGACAGCTCACCCCGACCGACGAGGGCACCCCCCAAGGCGGCGTGATCAGTCCATTGATCTTCAACGTGGCGCTGCACGGGATGGCGACGGCGGCCGGGACACGATGGCGCTGGGACCCGCGACGCGGGTGCGACGCCGCCGTGCCCGGAACCCCTGTCGTGGTCGTGTACGCAGACGATCTCGTCGCCCTGTGCGACAGCCGGGAGGAGACCTTTGCCGTCAAGACCCGGCTCGTCTCCTGGCTTGCGGAACGAGGACTGACCTTCAACGAGGACAAGACACGAGTGGTCCACCTCAGCGAAGGCTTCAACTTCCTCGGCTTCACCGTGCGCCGGTATGGAGACAAGAAGCTGCTGACCACGCCCAGCAAGGACGCCGTCAAAAGGATCAAAGCCCGCCTCGCGGCGGAAGTACGTGCCCTACGCGGAGCCAATGCCGCAGCCGTGCTGCGCGCGATCAACCCGATCGTGCGCGGTTGGGCCGCCTACTACCGCGGCGCAGCGTCCAAGGCGACGTTCACCGCCCTGGACGACTACCTGTGGCGGCTGCTCTACAAATGGGCCTGCTACCGCCACCCGGGCAAACCGAGACGCTGGATCACCCGGGTTCCGCAGATGCATGTCGGTTCTAGGTGGTGAAAGTATGCGTTGAGCTGCGGAAACACGGCTTGGCCGAGTGACGGGGCGTGTCACTAG
>NZ_JBFAJA010000063.1:0-85720 GCF_040654975.1 Dactylosporangium sp. NPDC050588
GGCACTTCCGCGAGCTCGGCGTCGACACCCAGACCACCGACTTCACGGTGGTCGGCGTCGGCGACATGTCCGGCGACGTCTTCGGCAACGGGATGCTGCTGTCCCGGCACATCCTGCTGGTCGCGGCCTTCGACCACCGGCACATCTTCATCGACCCGACGCCCGACCGGGTGGCGTCGTTCGCGGAGCGGCAGCGGCTGTTCGACCTGCCCCGCTCGTCCTGGGGCGACTACGACAAGTCGATCATCTCCGCCGGCGGCGGGGTCTACCCGCGCACCGCGAAGTCGATCCAGCTCACCGCGGAGGCGAAGGAGGCGCTGGGCATCCCGTCCTCGCTGACCTCCATGACGCCCAACGAGCTGATGCACGCCATCCTCGCCGCCCCCGTCGACCTGTTCTGGAACGGTGGGATCGGCACCTACGTCAAGGCCACCGGCGAGTCGCACGCCGACGTGGGCGACAAGGCCAACGACTACCTGCGGGTCAACGGCCGGGAGCTGCGGGTCAAGGTCGTCGGCGAGGGCGGCAACCTCGGCCTCACCCAGCGGGGCAGGATCGAGTTCGCGCTCGGCGGCGGCAGCATCGCCACCGACTTCATCGACAATTCCGCCGGCGTCGACTGCTCCGACCACGAGGTCAACATCAAGATCCTGCTCGACCGCGCGGTCGCCGCCGGCGAGCTCGACCAGGCCGAGCGCAACCCGCTGCTGGCCCAGATGACCGACGAGGTCGGCGAGCTGGTCCTGCGCGACAACTACGACCAGGCCACCGCGCTGGGCAACGCCCGCGCCCAGTCCCGGTCGCTGCTGCCGGTCCACAAGCGGCTCATCGCCGACCTGGAGCGCCGCGGCCAGCTCGACCGGGCCCTCGAAGGGCTGCCGACCGACGAGGAGCTCGACTCCAGGGCGGCGCTCGGCGTCGGCCTGACCTCACCCGAGTTCGCCGTCATGCTCTCGTACGTGAAGATCGTGCTCGAGCACGAGATCCTCGACTCCGGCCTGCCCGACGAGGAGTGGACCAACGAGGTGCTCGTCGGCTACTTCCCGACCGCGCTCCGCGAGCGCTTCGTCGAGTCGATGGCGGAGCACCCGCTGCGCCGCGAGATCGTCACCACCGCCGTCGTCAACGAGGCGGTCAACCGGGGCGGCACGTCCTTCTTCCACCGCGCCTCGGAGGAGACCGGCGCCGGCTCGGCCGACGTGCTGCGGGCCTCCGTCGTGATCCGCGAGGTGTACGGGCTGAACGCCCTGCGCGCCGCCGTCGAGGACCTCGACAACCAGATCCCGACCGAGTCGCAGACCGAGGTCTATCTGGAGATCCGCCGGCTGCTCGACCGCGCCGTGCGCTGGCTGGTCTCCAACCGGCGCCTGCCGATCGACGTGCCCGGCGAGGTCGCCCGGCTGCGGCCCGGCATCTCGCGCCTGCTCGGCGAGCTCGACACCCTCTTCCGGGGGCGCGAGCGCGACGTCCTGACGGCCAACACGGCCCGGCTGCGCGACCTCGGCGTGCCCGAGGAGCTGGCCGAGCAGACCACCCGCATCATGTACGGGTTCGGCCTGCTCGACATCGTGGAGGTCGCCTCGCAGACCGGCCGCGAGGTCAACGAGGTCGCCACGGTCTACTACGTGCTCTCCGAGCGCTTCCGCATCGACAACCTGCTGTCGAAGATCTCCAACCTGCCGCGCGAGGACCGCTGGCAGACCCTGGCCCGCATGGCGCTGCGCTACGACCTGTACGCGGCGCTGGCGGCCCTGACCGCGGAGGTCCTCAACGGCACCGCCCCCTCCGGCGACGCGGAGGCCCGGGTCGACGAGTGGGAGCAGAGCAACGCGACGTCGATCGCCCGCACCCGCAACGCCATCGGCGAGTTCGCCGAGTCCCCTGGCGACCTCGCCGCCCTCTCCGTCCTCCTCCGCCAGATCCGCACCCTGGTCCGCGCCTCCGCCGCCTGACCCCTCCCATGATCCGGAAGACTTCTTGTCGCTCTAGCAGCAAGAAGTCTTCCCGATCATCGGGAGAGTTATCCACAGGCGCCGGCTGAGGCTTCCCGCGGCGGTGGGGTGGTCGCAGGCTGGGGTGAGTGTGGGATGAGCTGATCGAGGCGCAGGCCGGGGTCGTGACCCGCAGTCAGGCACTGGCGGCGGGCTGGACCCCGGCCGCGATCCGCGCGCATCTGGACGCGGGACGCTGGCTGACGGTCCACCACGGGGTCTACCGGACCTTCACCGGTGAGCTGCCCCGCCGTGCCTCGCTCTGGGCGGCGGTGCTGTCCGCCGGCGCGGGCGCCGCGCTGAGCCACGAGACCGCCGCCGAGATCATCGGGCTCGTGGATCGACCGTCCGACTTCGTCCACGTCACCATTCCCGGCAACCGGCGGACCCGGCCGATGGCGGGGGTGGTCGTGCATCATCGGGCCCGGCTCGCCGGCACGGTCCACCCCGGTCCGGCCCTCCGGCGCACCCGGGTCGAGGACACGGTGCTCGACCTGGCCGAGCAGGAGCGGCGCCTCGCATCGGCGATCGGATGGCTCACCGCGGCGTGCAGTCGCGGCCTGACCACGCCTGATCGGCTGGCGGCCGCGCTGCGCCGTCGCAAGAAGATGCGCTGGCGGAGGCTGCTGGAGGCGACGGTCGACGACGCCGCCGTGGGCGCCCGTTCCGTGCTGGAGCTGCGCTACCTGAAGGACGTGGAGCGGGGGCACCGCCTGCCCACCGGCCGGCGGCAGGTCCGTCGACGGCAGGCGGGCGCGACGCAGTACCGGGACGTCGAGTACCGGGCGTTCGCCACTGTCGTCGAGCTCGACGGCCGCGCCTATCACCCTGACGAGCACCGCCGGCGCGACCAGCGGCGTGACAACACGACGGCCTCCGACGGGCAGCGGACGCTCCGCTACGGCTGGGCGGACGTGGTGGCGCCCTGTGCGACCGCGATCCAGGTCGCGCGGGCGCTCCGCGCCGGCGGCTGGCGGGGCAGGCTCCAGCCGTGCCGCCGCCCCGACTGCCCGGTGCGCCGCACTACTCGCCGCCGCCCATTCTCATGATCCGGAAGACTTTTTGTCGCCAGGGCGACCACAAGTCTTCCGGATCATGGGGGAGGGTCAGGCGGCGAGGCCCAGGGTTTCGGCAGCGGCGCGGCCGTTGGCGTGGCTGGCGCCCCAGGTGGTGATGAAGGCGCGGGCGTGCGCTGGGCGCCAGGAGGACGGCCAGCCCATCTCGACGACGGTGACGGGGTGGGCGGCGGCCAGGGTGTCGACCAGGGTGCGGGCGCCCGGCAGGCGGTGGACGTTGCGGCCCACGACGACGATCGGGCGGGCACCGGCCCTGGCGCGCAGCTCCTCGGCGGCGGTCTGCTCGGCCACGACGCGGATCTGCTCGGTGCCGTTGACGTGCGGGCCGAGGCCCCACGGGACACGGCCGGCGGCGATCGACGACTCCGACTCCAGCTGGACGATCAGCGGGGCGTCGGAGCGGTCCACGGAGCCCTCGATGCGGACGGCGCTGAGTGCCGCCGGGTACCCGAGGCCGGGCTCCTCCCGGTCGGTCCGGTCGCCCTGGCGGGTCCAGTCGGACAGTGCCTGGACGCGGGCGACGGCCTCCTCCAGGCGGGCCAGGGGCAGGCGGCCGTCCTGGACGGCGGTGACGATCTCGTCGACGCAGGCGAGGGTCAGCTTCTCGTCGACCTCGGCGCCGATGCAGAGCAGGTCGGCGCCGGCGGCGAGGGCGAGGACGGCGCCCGCCTGGGTGCTGCCGGCATACCGGGCGGCGCCGAGCATCTCCAGGGCGTCGGTGACGACGACGCCGGTGAAGCCGAGCTCGGTGCGCAGCAGGTCGACGAGGACGGCGCGGCTGAAGGTGGCCGGGGCGTCGCCGGTGAGGGCGGGCACGCGGATGTGCGCGCTCATGATCGACTTGGTGCCGGCCTCGACGGCGGCGACGAACGGTGGCAGCTCGCGGCCGCGCAGCTCGTCGAGGGTGATGTCGACGGTCGGCAGCTCGAGGTGCGAGTCGGCGAGGGTGGCGCCGTGGCCGGGGAAGTGCTTGGCGCAGGCCGCGACGCGGGCGCTCTGCAGGCCCAGCACGGCGGCGGCGGTGTGCGCCGCGACCAGGTGCGGGTCGGCGCCGAAGCTGCGGGTGCCGATGATCGGGTTGTCGTCGGCCGTGTTGACGTCGACGGTGGGCGCCAGGTTCAGGTTGAGGCCCAGCTGGTCGAGCTCGGCGCCGATGGTGCGGTACACGCGGCGGGTGATCGCCGGGTCGCCCAGCGCGCCGAGTGCGGCGTTGCCCGGGTACGGGCTGCCGAGCCGGTGCGCCAGCCGGGTGACGTCGCCGCCCTCCTCGTCGATCGCGATGAGCACGCCGTCGCGGGCCGCGTGCAGCTGGGCGGTCAGCGCGGCGACCTGGTCGCGGTCGACGATGTTGTAACCGAACAGCAGGTGGCCGGCCATGCCCTCGCCGAGCAGGTCGACGGCCCAGGCCGGGGCCTGTGCGCCCGGGAACGCGCCGAGCAGCGTGCCCAGCGCCAGCCTGCGGAGTCCTGGATCGTTCGCCACGGTGTTCCCCCCTCAGCGCGAACCAGTGCGAGACTGATGCGCTATCCACGATCGTAGGAGCATCTTGACCAGATGTGCGTAGGCCGTGTGGGTGGTGTGACCGTACGCTTTCCGGTATAGGTTGCCCGAGGCAATCTAATAGGAAAGTTTCTTAAATACTAGGGGTGTTCGTCACCATGAGTTCTGCTCGCCTTCCAGGCACCCCGAGGTTGCTGCGCGCGCTCAACGACCGCGCCGCCCTCGAGCTGCTGCTGAGCAAGGGACCACTGACCCGCGCGCAGCTCGGGGAGCTGACCGGGCTGTCCAAGGTCACCGCATCGCAGCTGGTGGAGCGGCTGGAGGAGCGCGGCCTGGTGGCGCGCGTCGGCGAGCAGGCGGGCGGCCGTGGGCCGAACGCCCAGATGTACGCCGTGGTCCCCTCGACCGCGTACGTCGTCGGCGTCGACGCCGGCCCGCAGCACGTGGTCGCCGGCGTGGCGGACATCACGGGCAAAATCGTCGGGCGGACCGACGTCTCCATCGGCGAGGGGGACGACCCGGTCAAGGTCGTCCACGCCGCCGTGGTCGAGGCGGCCGCGGAGGCCGGCGCGCCGATCGAGCGCATCCGCCGCATCGTGCTCGGCACGCCCGGCCTGGTCGACCCGAAGAGCGGCGAGATCACGTTCGCGTGGGACCTGCCGCGCTGGCACCGGGGGCTGCTCACGGCCCTGCGGGAGGACCTCGGCCGGCCCGTCGTGTTCGAGAACGACGTGAACCTCGCCGCCATCGCCGAGCAGCACAGCGGTGCCGCGATCGGGGCGAAGGACTTCGTGCTGGTCTGGCTGGACCGCGGCGTCGGCACCGCCGTCGTGCTCGGCGGGCGGCTGCACCGCGGCAGCGTCGGCGCGGCCGGCGAGATCGGCTACCTGCCCGTGTCGGGCACGCAGGTCAGCCGGGACGCGACCCGCCGGGCGAAGAGCGGCTTCCGCATGCTCACCGACGCGGCGGCGGTCAAGACGGTCGCCAAGTCCCACGGGTTCAAGGCCGCCGGTGCGGGCGACGCCATCAGAGCCGCGATCGCCGCCGGTACCGACGGCAGCCCGTTCCTCGACGAGCTGGCCCGCCGGATCTCCCTCGGGGTGGCCTCGGTGGGGCTGGTGCTCGACCCTGAGCTGGTCGTCCTCGCCGGCGAGATCGGCCAGGCGGGCGGCGCGGACCTCGCGCAGCGGGTGCAGCACGAGGTCGCCGCGATCGCCGTGGTGTCGCCGCGGGTGGTCGCCACCGAGGTGTCCAGCGAGCCGGTCCTCAACGGCGCCATCCTGACCGGCCTCGACGCGGTCCGCGAAGAGGTCTTCGGCGACACGGCCTGATCACCGGCCGGCGCCTCGGTCGGCGTCGCGCCGGTGCCTCAGTCGGCGCGTCGCGCCGGTGCCTCAGTTGGTGTCGCGCCGGCGCATCGAGGCGAAGGCGCCGGCCAGCACGACCGCCACGACCGCGCCGATCACCAGGCCGCCCTGCTGCCAGCTGCCCCAGAAGGTGTCCTGCGGCACCACGCAGCCGGACTCGGTGCAGTACCCCGACGTGCCCTGGAACGTGTAGGACTTGTTCAGCCAGGCGGAGACGTAGCTGGAGAGGCGGTACTTCTCGGAGTAGTCGGTGCCGCCGATCAACCCGAAGATGATGATCGCTCCGAGCTCGTAGATCAGCAGGTACGCGATGCCGACGCCGAGCGCCGCGGACGTGTGCCGCCCGATGGAGGCGATCGCGAAGCCGAGCGCCGTGCCGGCCATCGTCAGCAGGATCACCCGCAGGGCCGTGATCAGCAGCGACGACCAGTCCGCCAGGCCCATGGTGCTGACGGTGTCGTTCGTGGCGGCCACGGCGACGAACGCGCCCGTCCAGACCGCGAGGTACACCACCGCCACCAGAGCCATGCCGGCACAGGCCGCGATCAGCTTGCTGCCCAGGACGGCACCGCGGCGGGGGGCCCAGAGCAGCAGGTTGAGCATGCCGCCGGAGCTCCACTCGACGCCCACGAACGACGCGCCGAGCACGAAGCCGGCCACCGTCAGCACGATCGCCGCGGTCGTGAACAGCTCCGGCCACTGGCGGGCGAACGAGAAGCCGTAGTCGAGCATCGAGTCGGCGGTGGGGCGCGGGCCGTAGTCGCAGTTGCGCGGGAACTTCATGCCGGCCGGGCCGGAGCGCACGCCGCTCTGCACGTCCTCGCACAGCGCGACGTTCTCGTCGTAGATCGCCGCGGCGGACGCGGCGCGCTCGGTGGCGGTGCGGTACTCCTCGCTGGACGGGTTGCTGCGGGTCAGCGAGAACCCGAACGTCAGGAAGGCGAGCAGGCCGGCGATGAGCACCAGGGTCACCAGCGTGACCCGGCGGCTGAACAGTCGGGTCCACTCGGCCCGCAGCAGCTGGTTCATGCGGGCCGTCCGTTCTCGATGATCTGACCGTTGTCGTTTTGCGGGTGTTGTACGGGTATGTCCTGCTCGGGCCAGTCGGAGTTGTCGACGGGGCGGAACTGCCCGCGCCGGGGCCCGCCCCCGGTGAGCTGCAGGAACGCGTCCTCCAGCTGCTGGACCGGGGCGAGCTCGCGGACCCACAGGTCGTTGACGCCCAGGGCCCGAGAGACCCAGGCCGGGTCGGCGAGGTCGTGCACGATGATCTGGTCGCCGGACAGCGTGACCTGCGCGCCGGCGTCGGCGAGCACCTGCGCGGCCCGCTCGGTGTCGTCGACGCGGACCCGGTACGTGCCGCGGTCGTTGGCGGCGAGCACCTCCGACACCGGCCCGGCCGCGACCCGCCGGCCGCGGGAGATGATCGTGACCGAATCGCAGATCTGCTGGATCTCGGCGAGGATGTGGCTGGAGATCACCACGGTCGTGCCGCGGTCCGCCTGCTCGCGGAGCAGGTCGCGCATCTCCCGGATGCCGGCCGGGTCGAGGCCGTTGTTCGGCTCGTCGAGGATCAGCAGCTCGGGGTCCTTCAGCAGGGCGGAGGCCACCGCGAGGCGCTGCCGCATGCCGAGGGAGTAGGACTTGACCTGGTCCTCGGCACGGTTGGCGAGACCGACCTGGTCCAGCACCACGTCGACGCGCTGCTTCGGTACACCACCCGCCTTCGCCAACACGCTCAGCGTCTTGTGGCCGGTGAAGTTGCCGAAGAAGGCCGGCGCCTCGACGATCGCGCCGACCCGCGACACGACCTGCGGCAATGCCCTCGGCACCGGCTGGCCGAGGATGCGCATGTGACCGGACTCGGCCCGCAGCAGCCCGAGCAGCGTCTTGAGCGTGGTGCTCTTGCCGGATCCGTTGGGTCCGAGGAACCCGTGGATCTGGCCCTGGTGGACCTCCATGTCGAGGTGGTCCAGCGCGACGCGCGGCTTGCCGAACAGTGTCTGGTAGGTCTTCACCAGACCGGCGATTTCCAGTACGGCACTCATCCCCGCGCACGATACGGCTTTTGCCCTGAGCGTGGGGGGCCGGACCTTCCGCACTTGGGGCACGTGGTTGGATTGGGCCGTGTCAGATGACCTTGTCATCGCGGTGGACAAAGCGACGGTGACCCGCAACCGGTCCGATCTCATCCGATCGGTGAGCTGGCAGGTGGAGCTCGACGAGCGCTGGGTGGTGCTCGGCCCCAACGGCGCGGGCAAGACCACGCTGCTGAATCTCGCCGGTGCGCGACTGTATCCGACCCGTGGCACGGTGACCGTGCTCGGCGAGCGGCTCGGTCGCACCAACATCAACGAGCTCAAGACCCGCCTCGGGTTCTCCTCGGCCGGGCTGCAGCTGCCGCCCGACGAGACGGTGCGTGACGTGGTCGTGACCGCGTCGTGGGCGGTCGTCGGGCGCTTCACCGAGCGGTACGACCGCATGGACGAGGCCCGGGCCCAGGCGCTGCTGGAGCAGTTCGGCGTCGGCGCGCTGGCCGACCGGCTCTACGGCACCCTGTCAGAGGGCGAGCGCAAGCGGGTGCAGATCGCCCGGTCGCTGATGGTCGACCCGGAGCTGCTGCTGCTCGACGAGCCGACCGCCGGACTGGACCTCGGCGCCCGCGAGGACCTCGTGCGGCGCCTGTCGGCGCTGGCCGCCGACCCCGACTCGCCGGCGATCGTGCTGGTCACGCACCACGTCGAGGAGATCCCGCCGGAGTTCACGCACGCGCTGCTGATGCGCGACGGTGGCGTCGTGGCGCAGGGCCTGCTGCACGAGACGGTGACCGCCGAGAACCTTTCCGCGGCGTTCGGCCTGCCGCTGCGACTGTCGATCGTGGACGGTCGCTACCACGCTCAGGCGGCCTAGAAAACTGTCGTACCCCAGCGGTACCGTTCGATGTAACTGAACGGGGGGTTCGACGGTGGCTGATCCAGTTGTTGATCCACCCGACGATCCCGGCCCTGGCCCGGATCCTGTGCCGGTGCGCCGGACCCGGGTCGCGCGGCTGGTCGCGTGGGTCGTGGTGCTCGTGGCGGTCATCGTCGTCGCGGTCGTCGTGGTCGTCGACGTCGGGCCGCCGTCGGAGGCCGACCTGCGCCAGCGGGCCATCGGCGGGCGCGGCGAGCTGCTGATCGGGGTCAAGGACGACACCCCGGGCGTGAGCCTGCGCGACAGGACCACCGGCGAGTATGCCGGCTTCGACATCGACATCGCCTATCTCGTCGCGGGCGACCTCGGGTTCCGCCCCGACCAGGTCAAGTTCCTGTCGATCGAGACCGAGGACCGGGCCAGGATGCAGGCCCGGTCGGGCGACGGCAAGTTCGTCACCGTCGACCTGGTCGTGGCCAGCTTCAGCATCACCAAGGAGCGGTCCGAGCAGCCGGGGGTGCGCTTCGCCGGGCCGTATCTGAGCACCCAGCAGTCGGTGGTGACGCTCAAGGCGCACAAGCCGGTCAGCAGCCTCGAGGACCTGCGCGGCGAGCGGGTCTGCACCCTGGCCACCTCCACCTCCAGCGAGGTCGCCAGGTCCGCCGGCGTGACCCTCTCGGGCAAGAACGAGATCAGCGCCTGCGTCGCCGGGCTCAAGGCGGGTGAGTTCGACGCGGTCACGACCGACGCGGCGATCCTCGCCGGCTTCGTCGCGGAGGACGGCGGGCAGACCCTCGTGCACCACGACGTCGGGCTCACCGGCGACGAGCGGTGGGGGATCAACTGCGGCGACAACGAGGCCTTACAGACCCTGGTGAACCTGTACCTGTACCGCTCGGCGCACGACGCCACCGACCGGCGGTGGGAGCAGGCGTATGACAAGTACCTGCGCAGCGAGCAGCGGTTCAGCCCGAATCAGCAGGTGGCGATCGACCACCAGCCCGAGGTGCCGAAGGTGGACGTCCGTCAGTGGCCGTGGGAGAGGTAGGCGACCGGCAGTGGCTGCTGCCGTTGCTGCCCACGTTCCCGATCGTCCTGCTGGTGCTGCGGCTGTGGTATCTCAGCCGGCAGAACGTGCAGACCATGCTGCTCTTCGTGCAGTACGTGAGCCCGCTGGGCCTGCTGAGCACGCTGGTGATCGCGCTGCTGTGGGTGTTTCCGGCGACGCTGCTGCTGACCCGGGTGCTGGGCGCGCTGCTGGAGCTCAGCGACCCGGCCGCCGCGGCGACGTCCCGGCTGGCCGCGGCCGCCCGGCGGATCCCCGACTGGGTGGTCGTCGTGGCGCTGGTGATCGGCGGGCTGACCTGGCAGCTGCGGTTCCTGCCGCTGTTGGTCATGGTCGCGCTGTCGATCCTCGGCCTGGTCGTGCGGCAGCGGGCGGCCGGCGTGGGCGCGGCGGCGGCCGCCACGGGCGTGGTGCTGCCGTTCGTCGCTGCCGTGCTGGAGTATGCGTTCCTCGGCCCGGCGATCGTCGCGGCGCTGCGGGAGGGTGAGCCGGTCACGTTCGTGCTGCTGGCATTGCCGCCGCTGGTGACGCCGCTGCTGACCGGGCCGGTGCCGGCGTGGGCGGCGCGGGCCGTGACGCACTGGCCGGCCGTGGTGGCCGCGTTCGCGGCGCCGTTCCTGGTCGGCGTCGTGTTCCTGCGCGCCCCGATCCTGCCGACGGTCGCCGTCGACACCGACGACGGGCTGCTCGTCGGCTCGGTGATCACCGTCGACGACCGGATGATGACGCTGCTCGACACGAGCGGCACCGTCCACTTCGTTCTCAACGACAGCGTCCAGGCGAAGGTCCTCTGCGACGCGGGCGACCAGCCACCGGCCAGCACCGTCGACGCGCACGGCTGGTCGGTGGAGCAGACGGCGCTGAGCTGGATCGCCCCGGCCCGCCGGCCCACCCCGCCCGACCCCCGCTGCGAGGGCCGCCGCTGACCTGCCCTCCGTGCCGGTCGCGCCTTTCCGCTGGGTTGACGGTGTTGGTGGTCGCTGTCCGCGTGCGGGGATCCGTCGAGGGCGTCGTTCGGTGCTTCCACACCGTCGTCGGCTTTCACCACCAGCGCTGCCCTACTGCTGGCGATCGCCGGACGCGCGCGGGAGGCACTGGTTGCCCGCGGAGGCGTCGTGGTGGTCGGCGTCGTGATCGATGTCGCGTGGTGGCTGTGCGGGCGGCCAGGGTCGTCCTTCGATCATGGATGCGGTCTGTGCTGTGGTTGCTGTCCGCGCGCGGGTTCGCTCGATCCGTCGAGGCCGTCGTTCGGTGTTTCCACGCCGTTGTCGGCTTTCCCAACCAGCGCTGCCCTACTGCTGCGATCGCCGAACGCGCGGGAGGTACTGCTTGCCCGCGGAGGCGTCGTGGTGGTGGGCGTTGTGATCGATGTCGCGTGGTGGCTGTGCGGCCGGCCAGGGCTGTCCTTCGATCATGGTGGCGGTCGGTTCTCGTGGTTGCGGTCCGTGCTGCGGTTGCGGTGATGTTTCCCGGCCGTCGTTCTCGCATGGTCCGGCGCAGTTGGGGGCGTCGTTCGGTGCTTCCACGCCGCCGTTGGCTTTCACAACCCGTCCACATCAGACCGATCGCCGGCGCCGCACCCTCCGCCGTGGGTTCACAACCCGTCCGCATCGCACCGGCCGCCTGCCGCACTCGCCGTCCTGGGCTTCGCAACCCGAGCAACGCATCCTGGCCGCGGACTTGGCCTCCGCCGTCGCGGTTCCCTGTCGGTCGGGGCCGGGGTTGGCGTGATCGAAGTCGCGGGGTGGCTGTCCGGGCGGCCAGGGGTGTCCTTCGATCATGGCGGCGAGTGGCTGTCGTGGTTGCCGTAGGTGCCGTGCGCTTCATGATCCCGTGCGGTTCTGGTAGCCAGGACTACCGAAATCGCACGGGATCATGAGGTGAGGGTCAGGCGAAGTTGGGCTTGCGCTTCTCGATGAAGGCGGTCATGCCCTCGTTCTTGTCGTCGGTGCTGAACAGGGCGGCGAACAGCTGGCTCTCCCAGGCCAGGCCGGAGGCGAGGTCCATGTCCAGGCCGTTGTCGACGGCGAGCTTCGCGGCGCGCAGGGCGAGGGCCGGGCCGTGGACGAACGGCTCGACCATGGCCTTCGCCGTCGCGTACACCTCGGCGGCGGGGACGACCTTGTCGACCAGGCCTATCGTCAGCGCCTCGGGGGCCTTCACGAAGCGTCCGGTCATGATGAGGTCCTTGGCGCGGGCAGGGCCGATGAGGCGGGCCAGGCGTTGCGTGCCGCCCGCGCCGGGGATGACGCCGAGAGTGATCTCCGGCTGGCCCAGGGTCGCGTCCTCGGCGGCGACGCGCCAGTCGGCGGTCAGGGCGAGCTCGCAGCCGCCGCCCAGGGCGTACCCGTTGACGGCCGCGACGACGGGCTTCGGGATGCGCGCGACGGCGTCGAAGGCCCCGGTGAGCGCGGTGGCCCTGGCGGCCATCTCGGAGTAGCCCATTCCGGCCATCTCCTTGATGTCGACGCCGGCCGCGAAGACCTTGTCTCCCCCGTACAGGATGACCGCCCGCACCGAAGGATCGGTGGTCGCGGCCGCGGCGGCCTCGCGCAGCTCCTCCTGGATCTGGATGTTCAGCGCGTTGACCGGCGGCCTGGAGAGGCGGATGGTGCCGATACCGTCTTCGATCTCCAGCTGGACCAGCCTGGTGTCGCCCACTGTGTCTCCTCAACGTCGTTGTCGTTGCCCGCAGCGTATTCCGGCGTACCGTCAGATGTGCCATGGCGACGACGTTCTACCGCGATCACGAGGTGCACATCAGCTCCGCCGGTGTGCAGGTCGACGCCGCCTGGTATCCGCTGGAGACGCTGACGTACATCTGGCACCGGCGATCCGGGCGGCTGGTGCAGGGCGCGTACATGCTCGCGACCCGTGGCGGGGCGGTGGTGCTGATCATCGGGCTGCTCATCGCCGCCGGCACGGCCGCGCGCCGGATCGACTTCAACGGGCCAGACTCCACGATGTACATCGCGGGCGGCATCCTCGGGATCATCGTCATCGGCGGGATCGTGGCCTTCAGCGTGGAGGGGCTGCTGGACCTGCTCGACCGCGCGCACGACCACGGCAAGGGCGTGCACGAGATCTGGGTGCGCACCCGGCAGGGCGAGTCGATGATCTACTCGACCACGGATTCCCCGAAGTTCGGGCAGATCTACCGCGCCTTGCAGCGGGCAGTGGAGCAGTCCGCGTAACCCTTAGGATTCCGGCATGGTGGCCCTGGGCGTGGACTTCGGCACGTCGCACACCGTCGCCGTGGCCCGCTGGCCCGACGGCCGGGCCCGGCCGCTGCTCTTCGACGGCACCCCGCTGCTGCCGTCGGCGACGTTCTGGGAGGACGGCGAGCTCGTCGTCGGCCGCGACGCGCTGCACAGCGCCCGGCGCGCCCCCGCCAGCTTCGAGCCCAACCCGAAGCGCCGCATCGACGACGGTCACGTCTTCCTGGGCGAGCAGGAGGTGCCCGTCCACGACCTGCTGGTCGCCGTCTTCCGGCGGGTGCGCGCCGAGTTCGTCCGCACGGCCGGTGGTCCGCCCGAGGCGGTCACCGTGACGCACCCCGCCAACTGGGCGTCCACCCGTCGCAAGGCGTTGGCGGCCGCGGTGCGGGCGGCGGACCTCCCGGACGCGACCCTGGTCCCCGAGCCGGTCGCCGCCGCGACCTACTTCGTGCGGGTGCTGCGCCACATGGTGCCCGTCGGCTCCGCCGTCGTGGTCTACGACCTGGGCGCCGGGACGTTCGACGGCAGCGTCGTCGCGCGCACCGCGGACGGCTTCGAGGTGCTCGCCGTCGACGGCCGCGACGACCTCGGCGGGCTCGACTTCGACGAGGTCGTCCTCGCGATGATCGGCCGGACCCTGCCGCCGGAGCGCTGGCAGCGGCTGGTCGCGCCGTCGACGATCGAGGAGGCGCGGGCCGCCCGGCTGCTGCGCGACGAGGTCCGGGAGGCGAAGGAGCGACTGTCGCGTGCCTCCTCCGTCACGGTGCTGGTCCCGCTGCTGGACGTCGACGTGCAGCTCACCCGCGACGAGTTCGAGGCGGCGGCGCGGCCGCTGGTGGAGCGCTCGGTGCGGGTGCTGACCGAGACCGTCCGGCTGTCGCGGGTCACGGCCGGGCAGGTCGCGGGCATCTTCCTGGTCGGCGGGGCGAGCCAGATCCCGCTGGTCGCCACCGAGCTGCACCGCGCGTTCGGCAAGCCGCCGGTGACGATCGAGCAGCCGGAGATGGTGGTCGCCGAGGGCAGCGTCCTGGTCGGCGCGCGGATCGACAAGCCGTCCGCCGCCGTGGTCCCGGCCGCCCGACCTCCGACTGCGACGCCATCACAGTCTCCTGTCGCGGTTGTTTCGCCCGTACGGCCGGCGCCGTCGCCCGCCGTCGTGGTCCCGCCCGCGGGGTCGCCGGTGACCCCGTCCGTGCCACCCGTGCCGCGTGGGCCGCTGCCGCCGGTCGGGTCGCCGGCGCCGCCGCCTTCTGGGTTGCTGCCGCCGGCCGGGTCGCCGGCCGTGCCGCCTCCTGGCGTGCTGTCGCCGGCTGGGTCGCCGGTCGTGGTGCCGGTGTCGCCGGCCGGTGCCGGGCCGGGCGTCGCGCCGGTCTCGGGTGCGAATGGGCCGGTCTCGCCGGGTGCCGTGCCGTTCAGCCCCGCGCCGCCGGTACACCGGATGCCGCCGCAACAGGTGTATCCGCCGCGGCCCGTGTTCTACCAGCCGCCTCCGCCGCAGGTCGTCTACGTGCCGCAGTACGTCATGCCGCCCGTGCCGCCACCGCCGCGCCGGATCGCGCCCGGTGCGATCCGCTGGCCCGCGGGCTTCCTGACCCTGTACGGCGTGCTCATGTACATCTCGACCGGCCTGGTCGCCCTCGTGCTGATCGTCTACAAGGTGAGCGACACGGAGGAGCTGACGGCCGCGGGCTGGCAGGCAGGCCTGTACGCCGGACTGGGCTCGCTCGCGTTCGCGATCCTGTACACGCACGGCGCGCGACGGCTGCGCCGCGGCAGCAACGGGCACCTTTGGTATCCGATCGCGCTGTGCGTGCTGCTCGCGTTCGGTGGTGCGTACACCGCCTCGGGGGCGCACCAGCCCGCCTGGCTGGCGGTCACCGGTGTGTACCTGGGGTCGGCGCTGCTGCTCCTGCTGCCGAGCGCCCGTGCCTGGGTCCGTCCGCTGCGTCCACCAGCGCCTTCAGTCGGCAACGCGACGGCAGACGCCGAGGAGTGAGAACCGTCGTACCCGGCGCCTAGACTTCGGGGCATGCCAACGCCAGGGATTCGGCTCGGTGTCGACTTCGGCACCTCCAACACCGTCGCCGTGGTGCGGTGGCCGGACGGCCGGTCCCGTGCGCTGCTCTTCGACGGCTCTCCGCTGCTGCCCTCCGCCGTCTATGCCGAGCCCGGCGGCACCGTCATCGTCGGTCGCGACGCGGTGCACAGCGCCCGCCTGGAGCCGGCCCGGTTCGAGCCCAACCCGAAGCGTCGCATCGACGAGGGCACGGTCCTGCTCGGCGACCGGGAGATCCCCGTCAATGAGCTGGTCGCCACCGTCCTGCGGCGCGTCCGCGACGAGTGGACCCGCACGGTCGGCGACGTCGCGTCCGAGGTGACCGTGACCTTCCCGGCGTCGTGGGGCGCCACCCGCCGGCTCGCCGTCTCCGACGCTGCCCAGGCCGCGGGGCTGGGCCGGGTGCGGCTGGTGCCCGAGCCCGTCGCGGCCGCGGCCTATTTCACCCAGGTGCTCGGCAAGGACGTGCCCGTCGGCTCGGTCGTCGTCGTGCACGACTTCGGCGCCGGCACGTTCGACGCCAGCGTCGTCGCCCGCACGCAGGGCGGCTTCGAGGTCCTCGCCGTCGACGGCCGCGACGACATCGGCGGCATCGACGTCGACAACGCGATCGTGGCGCACATCGCCTCCATCTGCGAGCCGCAGGCGCCGCAGGAGTGGCAGCGGCTGATGAGCCCGCAGACGGTCGAGGACCGCCGGGCCCGGCGGCTGCTCTTCGACGACGCGCGAGTGGCGAAGGAGCGGCTGTCCCGCCAGCCGGCCTCGGACCTGACGGTGCCGCTGCTCAACATCGACGTCCACCTCACCCGCGACGAGCTGGAGCGCCTCGCGCAGCCGCTGCTCGAGCAGACGGTCCGCGTCACGCAGGGCGTCATGCGCTGGGCCCAGCTGAGCGAGGGCAGCATCGCGGGCGTGTTCCTGGTCGGCGGGTCCAGCAGGATGCCCCTGGTCGGCACGCTGCTGCACCGCGCGCTGGGCACGGCCCCCGTGGTGATCGAGCAGCCCGAGCTGGTGGTCGCCGAGGGCAGCATGCTGACCGGCTCGACGGAGATCCAGGCGACGGCGGCGCCCGCGCCCGGCCCGGCGACCGGGAGGATCCCGCAGGTGCAGGGCTTCGACTGGCAGCCTCAGGCGCCGACGTCCGGCGGCCCGCAGGCGGGTGCGCAGTTCGGCGCCGCGGGCGGGCCCTCTGGCGCGGGGCAGTTCGGCGGGGCGGGTGGGCCGTCGGGCGCGGGGCAGTTCGGCGCGGCGGGCCTGTCGGGTGCGGCCGGGGCGGGGCAGTTCGGTGCGGGGCAGCCTGCCGGCGGGGGGCCTGGTGACGGGCAGTTCGGCGCGAGTCAGGGCGGTGCCGGCCAGTTCAATGCGGGCCAGTTCAGTGCGGGCCAGGGCGGTCCAGGTCAGGGCGGTCCGGGTCAGGGCGGTCCGGGCCAAGGCGGTGGGGTTCAGGCTGGTGCCGGCAGCGGTCAGGGCGGCGGCGGGACCAGCGGTGGGCAGGGCGGTGCCGGGCAGGGCGGCGGTGGGTCGCAGGGGGCGGATGCGCCGTTGTGGCCCGAGGTGGGGACGTTCGCCACGGAGCCGGCCGGGAGCAACGCGCCGATGTCCGGCGTGCCGATGTCGGCGCCGCCTGTTTCGGCGCCGCCCGGTGCCGGCGGTGGTGGGTATCCGGCGTATCCGGCGTCGGCCCCGCCGGGCAACTACGCGGGTGGGCAGGCCACGGGCACGCAGGGCGGCTATGGCGTGCCGGCCTCGGCGCCCCCGGTCAACTACGGGCCGCCGGTGTCCGCACCCCCGGCCGGCTACGGTCAGCCCGCGTCGGGTCCGCCGGCCAGCACCAACCAGCCGATGTCGGCGCCGCCTGCGACGTATGGGCGCAACCAGCCGTCCTCGGCGCCGCCGGCGACCTATGGGCAGCCGGCGGGTGGGCAGCAGGCCTTCAACCAGCCGATGTCGGGGCCGCCCGCGACGTATGGGCGCAACCAGCCGTCGTCCGCGCCGCCGGCCAACTACAACCAGCCGATGTCCGGGCCGCCGGCCAACTACGGCGGGCCGCCGGTGTCGGCGCCCCCGAACAGGGCCGGTGGCCAGATCTTCGTGTCCGGGGGTGCGTCGGCCGAGCCCGCGACGCGCTATGACGAGTACGGCGGCCCGATCCGCCAGGCCTCCGGCGGTCAGCGCCCGGTGCAGGAGCGGCAGGCGCAGTCACGCAACACGCCGCGCGATGATCGGCGGCCTCGCCAGCGTGAGCGGCGGGGGCCGTTCGCGCGTGCGATGCTCACCCTGCTGGTGCTCGTGCTGCTGATCGTGACCCCGGTCGTCGCCGGGTATGTCTCCTACTACCTGACCACCGACCACTGGCCGCCGCCGGTCGCCGGGTGGCTCGACCCGAGTGTGCGGTGAAGCCCCCGCCGGCGGGCGAAAGTGAGTAACATTCGCGTCGGTCGGAGCTGATCGAGGAGGGTGCATGACGCAGATCGACGGGCACGGCGGGGACCTGGCTCTCGCGGCACTGCGGGGGTTCGGGGTCGAGGAGCTGTTCACGCTCTCCGGTGCGCACGTGTTCCCGCTGTACGACGCCGCCCACAAGACCGGCGTGCGCATCGTCGACGTGCGGCACGAGCAGTCCGCCGTGTTCGCCGCGGAGGCCGTCGCCAAGCTCCAGCGCCGTCCGGGCCTTGCCGTCCTGACCGCCGGCCCCGGCGTCACCAACGGCGTGTCCGGGCTGACCAGCGCGTCGTTCAACGGTGCTCCGGTCGTCGTGATCGGCGGCAGGGCGCCGCAGTTCCGCTGGGGCTCGGGCAGCCTGCAGGAGATGGACCACCTGCCGATCGTCCGCGCGGTCACGAAGCACGCGGAGACCATCTTCGCCACCGACGAGGTCTATGCCCGCATGCAGGCGGCGGCGCTCGCCGCGCTGACCCCGCACCGCGGCCCCGTCTTCGTGGACCTGCCGCTGGAGGTGGTGTTCTCGCAGGCGGACGGCGTCGAGTTGGCGCCCGCGCCGGCGGTACCGGCTGAAGAACCGGATCCGGACGAGGTCGCGCGGGCGGTCCAGCTGCTCGCCGCCGCGCAGCGGCCCGTGATCATCGCGGGTTCGGACGTGTGGGCCGGGCACGCGACCGGCGCGCTGCGGGAGGCGGCCGAGGCGCTGCGGATCCCCGTGTTCGCCAACGGCATGGGCCGGGGCACGCTGCCGCCGTCGCACGCGCTGGCGTTCTCGCGGGCACGCAAGGCGGCGTTCGGCGGCGCGGACGTGATCGCCGTCGTCGGCACCCCGCTCGACTTCCGGCTCGGGTTCGGCGACTTCGGCGGCGCGCAGGTCGTGCACGTCACCGACGCGCCGTCGCAGCGGGCCGGGCACGTCACCCCGGCGGCCGCTCCGTCGGGCGACCTGCGCGCGATTCTGGGGGCGTTCGCGGCGCACGGTGGGCCGGTCGCCGACCACGAGGAGTGGATCGAGGCGCTGCGGGCCGCGGAGGACGCCGGCCGGGCCAAGGAGCAGCAGGCCCTGGAGGCGGACACCGATCCGATCAAGCCGAGCCGGGTCTACGGCGAGCTCCGCAAGGTCCTCGCCGACGACGCCGTCACGATCGGCGACGGCGGCGACTTCGTCTCCTACGCGGGCAAGTACCTCGAGCCGGCACAGCCGGGCACGTGGCTGGACCCGGGGCCGTATGGCTGCCTCGGCACCGGCATGGGCTACGCCATGGGCGCCCGGGTGACGTACCCGGACCGGCAGATCTGCGTCCTGATGGGCGACGGCGCGGCCGGCTTCTCGCTGATGGACGTCGAGTCGCTGGTCCGCCAGCAGCTGCCCGTCGTGATCGTGGTCGGCAACAACGGCATCTGGGGCCTGGAGAAGCACCCGATGCGCAACATCTACGGCTACGACGTCGCCGCCGACCTGCAGCCCGGCCTCCGCTACGACGACGTGGTCAAGGCCCTCGGCGGCGCCGGCGAGACCGTCGAGAAGCCGGCCGACCTCGCGGGCGCCTTCGAGCGGGCGTTCGCCTCAGGAGTGCCGTACCTGGTCAACGTCCTCACCGACCCGGAGGACGCCTACCCCCGCTCGTCCAACCTCGCCTAGCGCCCGTCATGATCCCGAAGACCTTGTGCAGTCATAGGTGCACAAGGTCTTCCGGATCACGCGTGGCGTCGGCGGTCGATCGGCGCGGTTCTCGTGATCCGGAAGAGATTTTGTCGCTCTGGCGGCAATAAAGTCTTCCGGATCATGGGGGAAGTGAGGGGTGGGACTACTCCAGGCCTAGGAGGCGGGGGAGGGAGCCGATCGAGCCGATCACCTCGTCCGCGCCGGAGGACTGGAGGGCCTGGCGGTCGCCGGCGCCGGTGAGGACGCCCACGAGCAGGCCGGCGCCGGCGCGGCGGCCGGCGATGAGGTCGAGCGGGGTGTCGCCGACGACGAGCATGCGGCGGACGTCCTCGACGCCGAGCTTCAGGGCGGCGACCAGCATGAAGTCGGGGAAGGGGCGGCCGCGGCCGGCGTCGGCGGGGGAGAGGACCAGGTCGACCTGCCCCCACCAGCCCAGGGCGTCCATGATGGCTTCCTGGGTGGCGCGGGCGAAGCCGGTGGTCAGGGCGACCTTGATCCCCGCCGTGCGGAGCGTCTTGATGGCCTCCAGCGCGCCGGGGATGGGCAGCACGGCGCCTTCGTCGACGAGCAGGCCGTAGGCCTCCTCGAAGGTCTCGTTGGCGGCCTGGGCGCGCTTCTCGTCACCGTCGAGGAGCAGGCGGAAGACCTCGATGCGGCTCTGGCCCATCGTCTTGCGGACGACGGCGAGCATCCGCTCGTGCTGCGGGGTGCCGGGGGCCACGCCCTCGCCCGCGAAGGCGACCGTGAAGGCCTGCTCGACCAGGCCGTCGTCCCGCACCGTCGTCCCCGCCATGTCGATGCAGGCGAGCTGCCACGCTGTCATCGCGCAATATGAGCATGCCGACAAGACGGCTTGGTGAACGGCGCAAAACGCTCAGAAGGCACCCTCCCGGCGCAGCCGCCGTGGCCTGCCATCCGGGTCGTGGATGGTGTTGTACACCACACGCGCCCAGGTGGCGGTACGGCGCGGAACCGTGGGCGGGCGGTATGGCAGCAGCCGCCCGGGTGGGCGGGGACCGATCCGGCCGCTGTCGTGCCACGCCTGCAGCGCCTTCGCGGAGGCGTCGAAGACCTCCTCGATCGGGCCCTCGGGCAGCTCGTCGAGCCCCAGGTGCTCCCGGCACAGCCGTTCGCGCAGGTCCCGGGCGTAGCTGCCGGCGGGGTCGAGGACCGCGCAGGTCAGCTCCGAGTCGTGGGTCCAGGAGCGCAGCGACACGTTGTCGGAGCCGGTGGTGGCCCAGGTGTCGTCCACGACGCAGACCTTGGCGTGCACGTAGATGGGGGTGCCGGCGGCGTTCTCCGGGCTGAAGACGTGCAGCCGGTCGCCGCCCGCCTCGCGGAGCATGGCGAGGGCGCGCTCCCGTCCGTACAGCTGCGGCATGCTGCCGAGTTTGTCGGGCCGGTCCGGATGGCGCGGGACGACGGCGATCAGGTGCAGCTCCGGGTGCTCCCGCAGGGCGTCGGCGAAGCAGCTGGCGACCTTCGGCGACCAGAGGTACTGGTCCTCCAGGTAGATCAGCCGCCGCGCGCGCCGGACCGCCTTGCCGTAGCCGCGCGCGACGCTGAACTCGCCCTCGGGGGCGAACGGGTAGCCGCCGCGCCGGTAGGGGTACGTCCGGAGCAGCTGCACGCTCAGTGAGCCGGCCGGCGGCGGGTCGGGAAGCTGCGGCGGCAGCCGGTCGGGGTCCAGGTTCTCGTCCTCGACCTTGCCCTGGAACCAGTGCAGCGGGTTGCGCGACAGCGCCGACGGGTCCTCCCAGCGTTCCCGGAACGTGGCCTCGACCTGGCCGACCACCGGGCCGCGCAGCTCCAGCTGCACGTCGTGCCACGGTGGGCGCTTGCCGTACTTCGGGGTGATCTCGACTGCCTGCGGGTCGCCCTCGTGGGACTGGGTGTCGCGGCGGCCATGGCAGAGGTCGATGCCGCCGACGTACGCGCGGTCCAGCTCCGGCCGGCCGGGGTGGCGCAGGACGACCAGCTTCTGGTGGTGCGAGCCGCCGACGAGGACCCGCATGTCGCGCAGGCACTCGCCGCCGGCCGCCTCGATCTTCCGGGCGAAGCGCCGGTTCTCCGCCGCGCTGAACTGCAGCGCGTTCCAGTGCGAGCGCCAGATGAGCCCCTTGACGCGCACGCCGCGGCGGGCGGCGTCGCACAGCACGTCGCCGATCGACGGGCCGTTCCTGGTGACCTTCTGGCTGACGTCGCCGCGCCAGTCGGTGAACAGCAGCAGGTCGCCGCGCTCCATCCGTTCGATCGCGGTGTACAGCTCGGCGAAGTACGCCTTGCCGTCGATCAGCGGCCGGACGGCGTTGCCGTCGGTCCACGCTGTGATCCTGGTGTGCGGGTTGCCCCGCTCCTCCTCCGTGAGGAACCAGTCCGACGTCATCGGGACGCACCCGCCGCCTTGGAGACGGAGGCGCCGGAAGCGGGTGGAGCGGGTGGACCGGATCGGGCCGGTGGAGCGTCCTGCAAGTCGCCGGCCGGCTCCGCCAGGTCCTCCTCGCACGGCTGCTCGGCGAGGTCGCAGTTGGGCGTGACCAGCCGGTACATTGCCGAAAGCCACAGCGCTGCCAGCAGGGCGCTGCCGACGATGTCGGTCGGGTGGTGCATTCCGCGGTACATGCGAGAAACCGCGACCCACAGCGGCATCGCGACCGCCAGCACCGGCAGCACCCACCGCCACCAGGCCCGGGTCCGCGGGAAGACCAGCAGGGCCGCGGTCGCCCAGATCATGATCGTGGCGGCGACGTGCCCGGACGGGAAGCTCGACGTCGGCATCGGCCCGTCCATGTTCTCCACGTCGGGCCGGGCCCGGCCGACGATCGCGGCGCTGGCCAGGAACAGGCTCAGCTCGCCGAACATGACCGCCACCAGGAAGATGACCGGCCGCCAGCGGCGGATCGCGGCCAGGGACACGGCGCCGATGACGAGGCCGATCGCGAGGATCGCGTGAGTGTTGCCGACCTCGCTGCCGACGATCGACACGTGGCCGAGGACGTCGCTGCGGTGCGCGGCGAACCAGTGCGGGATCGTCGAGTCCCACAGGACGTTGCCGTTGCCGTCGCGGTACCGCGCGAGGGGCAGACCGAGCGCGACGAGCGTGCCGAACGTGAAGACCCAGGCGACGGCGCCCAGGGCGAGGGTCCGCGCGGTGCCCGGGCGGTGCGCGTGCGGCTCCGTGGGCCGCAGGTCGTCGGCGGCCTCCGGCTCCAGGCCCTCCTCGAGCGGCTCGGTGACCCGCAGACCTTCGTGGTGCCGGATCAGCTCGAACGCGGTGGCGCACAGCCCGAGCCAGGCGATGCCCAGCGACCAGCCGCCGATCACGTCGGACAGGAAGTGCACGCCGAGCGCCAGCCGGCTGAACCCGACGAGCGCGACGACGAATGCCACCGCGATGACCGCCGGCCTGCGCCAGCGGGGCCGCAGCGCCGGCAGGAACACCAGCAGCAGCGCCGTGTAGCAGATCAGCGAGTTGAGCGAGTGGCCGCTGGGGAAGCTGTTGCCGCCGCCGTGCGCGACGGGCTGCTCGACGACCGGCCGCAGCCGGCCGACGGCCAGCTTCAGCGTCGGGTCGAGGATGAGCCCGCCGACGGTGGTCGCCACCAGGAACGCGGCGAGCTTGTACTGCTTGCGGATCAGCACGAGCGTCGTGCCGATCGCGACGAGCCAGGCCATCACGCCGAAGCTGCCGATCCTGCTGATGCCTCCCATGAGCGTCACCAGGAAGTCGCTCGGGGCGACGGCCTCGTTGAGGCGCTCGGCGACGCCGCGGTCGACCGACTCCAGCGGCACCCAGCGCACGCGCACGGCGATGATCAGGAGGCTGAACAGCAGCGCGGCGGCACCGAAGCCGGCCATGCGCCAAAGAGCGGATCTCTGCGTCCTCACGTTTGCCAACATGCCCAGTCGGGGGAGAACGAGAACATGACCCCCGCCGATACAGCACACCGCGCCACGCAGAGTGACCTGTTCAAGAATTTGACCAAGGTCGGGTTCGTCGGATACGGCCTGCTGCACCTCGCGCTCGCCTGGGTGGCGGCACAGATCGCGTTCGGCGAGGCAGGGCAGGAGGGCGACCAGTCCGGCGCCTTCCAGAAGCTCGCGGAGCAGCCGTTCGGCAAGCTGCTGCTGTGGTTCGTGCTCATCTGCCTGGTCGCGCTCGCGCTGTGGCAGGTCGCCCTCGCGATCTGGGGTCACCGCGACGTGCAGGGCAAGGAGCGGGTCTGGGAGCGGGTCGCCTCGGCCGGGCGGGTTGTGATCTACGCCGCACTCGCGTGGACCGCCGGCAAGGTCATCACGGGTACGCCGTCGTCCAGCGCCAACCAGCAGCAGCAGTTCACCGCCGGGATCATGGCGAAGCCCGCCGGGGTCTGGCTGGTGGGGCTGATCGGGCTGGGTGTGCTCGCCTTCGGTGCCGGGATGCTCTGGTACGGGTGGAAGCGCAAGTTCGAGCGGAAGCTGAGCTTCGGCGCGGCGAACCCGAAGACCCGCAAGACGGCGACCAGGGCGGGGCAGGTCGGCTACATCGCCAAGGGGGTCGCGTTCGGCATCGTGGGCGTCCTGCTGCTCCAGGCCGCGATCACCAACGACCCCGGCAAGTCCCGCGGGCTCGACGCGGCGCTGCACACCCTCGCCGCCCAGCCGTTCGGCAAGTTCCTCCTGCTCGCCGTCGCTGTCGGCGTCGCGGCGTTCGGGGTGTACTGCTTCTTCCAGGCACGCTTCCGCAAGGTGGGTACGTGACCGTGACCAGCAGCGCGGTCATCGTCAACCCGTCGAAGGTCATCGACCTGGACGAGCGGCGCAGGGAGATCTGTGACCTGCTCGGCGCGGCGGGCTGGCCGGAGCCGCTGTGGCTCACCACCACCCCCGAGGACCCCGGCTGCGGGATGGCGGTCCAGGCGGTGGAGGCCGGCGTCGACGTGGCGTTCGTCTGCGGCGGCGACGGCACCGTGATGGCGGTCGCTTCGGTGCTCGCCGGCACGGACGTCGCCCTGGCGCTCGTCCCGTCCGGCACCGGGAACCTGCTCGCCACCAACCTGGGCATCACCCGCGACGTGCGGACCGCGGTCGAGGTCGCGATCCACGGGGACCGGCGCCGCATCGACGTCGGCATCGTGGAGGGCGCCGACACCAGCACCGGGCACCCCGGCACGTTCACCGTCATGGCGGGCATGGGCTTCGACGCGGAGATGCTCGACGCCACCCCCGACACCGCGAAGCGCCGCTTCGGCTGGCTGGCGTACGTCGCGGCGGGCGCCCGGAGGCTGACCCGCAAGCGGGTCCTGATGCGGATCCGGCTGGACGGCGGCCGCTGGATCCGCCGCCGGGCCCGCAGCGTGCTCGTCGCCAACGTGGGCCGCCTGCAGGGCGGGATCCCGCTGCTGCCGGACGCGCGGCCGGACGACGGCTGGCTCGACGTGGCGGTCCTGACCCCGCGCGACCTCACCGACTGGATCATGCTCGGCTGGGGCGTGGTCATGCGCCGGGGCGGGACCCGGCAGCTGGAGACCTTCCGGGCGCGGAAGGTCGAGGTGCACACCGGCCAGGACCAGGCCCGCGAGCTGGACGGCGACGTGGTCGCGCCGGCCCGGATGCTGGTGGCCCGGATCGCACCCGCCGCGCTGACGTTGTGTGTACCGAGGACGCCCGCGTCGCCGGAGCCGCCGGAGTCGCCGGCAGCACCGGAGGCGGCGCGGGCTACTCCTCCTCGCGGCGCTTGAGGTCTTCCTCCCAGCGACGCAGGAGCTCGGCGTCGTTGCGGGCCCGGGTGGTGTCGATGTTGCGCAGGAAGTCGGGGTCGTCGTCGGGGGCGACGGGCCTCGACGGCCGGCGACGGGCCCCGCCCGCGGCGGCGACGCCGGCGTGCTGTTCGGTCGTGAAGGGCCGGCCCGCGAAGAACCAGGCGATCACGCCCACGACGGGCAGCAGCAGGATGGCGAGACACCAGACGGTCTTGGGCAGTCCCCGGACGTCGTCGCGGTCCGTGGACAGGCAGTCGATCAACGCGACCAGCGTCGCGACGAGAACGATGAGAAAGGGCAGCGCACGTCCCATTTCGCCATCATGACGCAGTGGGGCGCCCTATGACACCAGCAAGAGGGTGCCCGTCAGGCTGTACAGGAGGATGAGCGTCACGACGAGGGGCAGTGTGCGGCGCACAGGGCGGGTGAGCCCGGCGATTCTCATCCTGATCAGGTGAATCGCGACGGCCCAGGTGAGGCCGACGGCGGCGACCGCGGCGAGGGCGACCGGCCGGGGTGCCTCGATCACGGCGAACCTCGCCAGGAGCAGCGCCACAGCGGTGAAGGACACGGTCGTGCGGCGCCACGAGAGCATGGTGCGCTCCAGCTGCGCGCCCGGCGGCCCGTCGTCCGAGGGCTGCACGGTGTGTGAGTCGTCGTCGGAGGGCGTCACAGGAACGTCGCCACCAGCAGCGCGACCGCCCCCACCGCGACGATCAGCGCCAGGATGCCGGGGAAGCGCGACGGTGGCAGCGCCTCACCCAGCCGCATCGCCCGTTCGCTGCGGGCCCAGTGGTCGACCGCGCGGATCGCGACCAGCCCGCCGAGCGCGAAGAGCGACACCGCGATGACGATCCGCAGCCGGTGCCCGGGCAGGAACTGCGCGACCGCCAGCCCGCCGCCGACCAGCGCGAGCGCCGTGCGCAGCCAGGCCAGGAACGTGCGCTCGTTGGCCAGGGAGAACCGGTAGTCGGGCGTGGTGCCGACCGAGCGCACCTCGTCGGGGTCGAACCAGCGCCGGATGAGTGCCCACATCGACACCATTGTCAGACTCCCCTCAGCTGCTCTGGGTACAGTCGCGGCCGATGCTGCGAACAACTCTCGCCGGGCTCCGGGCGCACAAGCTCCGGCTGCTGCTGACCGCTACGGCCATCATGATCGGTGTCGGCTTCCTCGCCGGCACCCTGGTCTATGGCGATACGGCCAAGGCCGCCTTCTACGACGATCTCGCGCGCGCCGCGAAGCACGTCGACGCGTCGGTGGGCTCGTCCGGGTTCAGCGAGTCCGGGCAGCGCTTCGAGACCGGCATCGTCGAGGAGGTCAAGGCCGTGCCCGGCGTCGCGCACGCCGACGGCAGGATGGCCGAGCGGCTGCCCATGCTCGACCGGAACGGCCGGCTGATCTCCTACCTGGGCCGGATCGGCTGGGCGCTGTCGACCCCCGGCGACGAGCACCTGTCGATGTACGACATCGGCACCGGACGGCAGCCACAGCGGCCCGGCGAGATCGCGGTCGACGACACCACCGCGGAGATCTACGGCTTCAAGGTCGGCGAGCAGGTGTCGGTGGTCGGCCCCGACCAGAAGCCGGTCGCGCTGACCCTCGTCGGCATCATGGATCTCGGCGCCAACAAGCGCTTCGCGGGCTTCACCGTCGCCGCGCTCACCCCGGCGGACATGCGCACGCTCACCGGCGCCGACGGCTACGCGCAGGTCGTGGTGTCCGCGCAGCCGGGCGTGTCGCAGGACGAGCTCGCCGCCCGCCTGGAGTCGGCCCTCGGCGGCCGGGCCTGGGTGATGACGGGTGCGCAGATGCGCGCCGAGTACGCCGTGGCCGCCGCCAAGTACGTCGACGGCTTCCTGATCGTGATCTTCGGATTCGGGCTGATCGCGCTCGCCGTCTCCGTGTTCGTCATCTACAACACGTTCGCGATCCTGGTCGCGCAGCGGATCCGGGAGCTGGCGCTGCTGCGCTGCGTCGGCGCGTCCAGGCGGCAGCTGTTCGGCTCGGTGATCCTGGAGGCGGTGGTCGTCGGCGTCGTCGCCTCCCTCGGCGGCCTGCTGGTGAGCACCGTCGTCGGCGAGGGGCTGCTCATCGGGCGCAACACCGTCGGCAGCGGGGTCCGCGTCGACCGGCTGATCGTCACGCCCACCACCGTGCTGGTCGGGGTCTTCGCCGGCACGCTCTTCACGGTGATCGCGTCGCTGCTGCCGGCCGCGACCGCGAGCCGCATCCCGCCGATCGCGGCGCTGCGCACCACCGCCCTGGCCGAGGTCGCGCCCGGCCGGCGGCTGCTGCGGATCGTCCTGGCCGGGGTGCCCGCGGCCGGCGGCGCGCTGCTGATGCTCGCCGGCACGAGGGTGCCGGGGTTCAGCGGCGTGCCCATCGTGTTCCTGGGCGCCATCTTCGTGTTCACCGGCATCGTGATCGCGGCGCCGCTGATCGTGTCGCGGCTGACGGCGTGGGCGGGCTGGGCGCCGGCGAAGGTGTTCGGCGCCGCCGGCCGGCTCGCGGTCACCAACGCCCTGCGCAACCCGAAGCGGGTCGCGGCGACCACCAGCGCCCTCATGGTCGGCCTGGCGCTGATGAGCGTCTTCAGCGTGCTGCTGGCGACCGCGCGGGCGCAGGCCGAGCAGGAGCTCGACGAGAACTTCGCGGTCGACTACATCATCAGCGGCGTCTACACGCCCAACGGGCAGAGCCGGAAGGTGCCCCTGGCCGTGACGACGACCCTGCGCTCGCACGGCGAGCTGGCCGCGGTCGCCGCGTCCCGCAGCCGCGAGGGCGACGTCGGCGGCCGGTTCACCCAGATCTGGACGATGGAGCCCGGCGCCCTCGACACCGTCCTGCGCCCCGAGATCACCGCGGGCTCGGCCGGCGCGCTCAAGCCCGGCGCGGTCGCGCTCAACCGGTTCTTCGCCGACGAGATCGGGGCCCGCGTCGGCTCGTCCGTGCAGGTCCGCACGCTCACGTTGACCGTCGCCGCACTGTACGACGACGCGCCGACCGACGGGCAGGCACTGCTGGACTGGAGCGACTACGCGACCGTGTTCGGCGCCGGCGACCCCGACCAGGTGCTGGTCAAGGCCGCCGAGGGGGTCGCGCCGGTCGACTCGCGGGCGGCGGTCGACGCGGCGCTGAAGGAGGCGCCGCTCACCCAGGTCAGCAGCCAGGCCGAGTGGCGGGCCCGGATCACCGGCACGCTCGACGAGCAGCTCGGCGTGTTCTCCGCGCTGCTGGGCATGTCGATCGTGATCGGCCTGACGGGCATCGCCAACACCCTCGCCCTGTCGGTGCTGGAGCGCACCCGGGAGTCGGCCCTGCTGCGGGCGCTCGGGCTGTCCCGCGGCCAGCTGCGCGGGATGCTGGTGCTCGAGGCGATGCTCATGGCCTTCGTCGGCGCGGTGGTCGGCGTCGGGTTCGGCGTGCTGGTCGGCGTGGCCGCGTCGGTGGGGCTGATCCGGCAGTTCGGCCATGGGCACCCCGTCGTGCCGTACGGCCAGCTCCTGCTCTACGTCGTCATCGCCGCGGCCGCCGGTGCGGTGGCCGCGCTGCTGCCCGCCCGGCGGGCGGCGCGCACCGAGGTCGCCGCGGTCATGGTCGACGACTGAAAGCCCGCAGGTGCCGAGGCTAGACCGGCATGTGCCAGAGCGCGCGGATGGTCTCGGTCACGCAGCGTTCGCGGGGGTGACCGCACGTGCACCGATGCTCATCCGGTGGCTCGCAGCGACGGTGTGTGACCTTTTCCGCAGCGTGTTTGGCGACCGCCGCGGAGAGCTCACGCGCCGGCTCGACAAGTGCGGTGTTCTGTGACATTTCACCCACCCCCAGATTCAGGGTGAGCGCTCCGGTGACACTTTTCACGACACTTTCGAACCTACTCTTGAGTAACGTACGAGAGGCGAACCTGTTCGCGACCAGGATGAGCCGTAACGTGGGGCGCAAGTCGGCCGCGATGGCGCGGTGACTGTCAAGCAGGAGGACCTCGGACCACGATGAAGATCGTCGTACTCGTCAAGCAGGTGCCGGACTCCGGCGCGGACCGCAACCTGCGCAGTGACGACAACACCGTCGACCGCGCGTCGGCCAGCAACGTGATCAACGAGATGGACGAATACGCCATCGAGGAGGCGCTGAGCCTCCAGGAGGCGCACGGCGGCGAGGTGGTCGTCCTGACCGTCGGCCCCGACCGTGCCACGGAGTCGATCCGCAAGGCCCTGTCGATGGGCCCGGACTCCGCCGTCCACGTCGTCGACGACGCGCTGCACGGCTCGTGTGCCGTCGCCACCTCGAAGGTGCTCGCCGCCGCCATCGCGCAGCAGCAGGCCGACCTGGTCATCTGCGGCGCCGAGTCGACCGACGGCCGCGTCCAGGTCATGCCGCACATGATCGCCGAGCGGCTCGGGATCGCGGCCCTGACCGGTGCCCGCAAGCTCACCGTCGAGGGCTCCACGCTCACCATCGAGCGGCAGACCGACGAGGGCTACGAGGTCGTCACCGCTTCCACCCCCGCCCTGGTCAGCGTGTGGGACACGATCAACGACCCGCGCTACCCGTCGTTCAAGGGCATCATGGCGGCCAAGAAGAAGCCGCTGCAGACCCTGTCGCTGGGCGACCTGGGCATCGCCGCGGGCGAGGTCGGCTTCGAGGGCTCGACCAGCGCCGTCGTGGAGCACAGCAAGCGCCCGCCCCGCCAGGCCGGCAACAAGATCGACGCGGGTGACGACGGCGGCAGCAAGCTCGTCGAGTACCTGGCCTCCGAGAAGTTCGTCTAAGGGAGTTCGGAACCATGGCTGAAGTACTGGTCGTCGTCGAGGCCTCCCAGGGTGCCGTCAAGAAGGTCACCCTCGAGATGCTGACCCTCGCCCGCACGCTGGGCGACGTCTCCGCCGTCGTCCTCGGCGGCTCCGCCGCGGCGGTCGCCGACAAGCTCGGCGAGTTCGGCGCCTCGAAGATCTACGCCGCCGAGAGCGAGGACCTCGACGGTTACCTCGTGGCCGGCAAGGCCACCGTCCTCGCGTCGCTGATCCAGCGCGTGTCGCCCGCCGCGGTGCTCGTCGCCTCCAGCCAGGAGGGCAAGGAGATCGCCGGACGGGTCGCCGTCAAGCTCGACAACGGGCTGCTCACCGACGTCGTCGCCCTCGACGCCGAGGGTGTCGCCACGCAGGTCGTCTTCGCCGGCTCGACGATCGTGAAGTCGAAGGTCAGCAAGGGCCTGCCGATCGTCACGGTCCGGCCCAACTCGCTCACCCCCACCCCCTCGCCGGCCACCCCGTCGGTCGAGCAGGTCGAGGTCGCGCTGACCGACAAGGACAAGCTGGCGAAGGTCGTCGAGCGCAAGGTCGAGGCGAAGGGCGCCCGTCCGGAGCTCGCCGAGGCCTCGATCGTCGTCTCCGGCGGCCGCGGCGTCGGCAGCGCCGACAACTTCAAGCTCGTCGAGGAGCTGGCCGACCTGCTCGGCGCCGCCGTCGGCGCGTCCCGGGCGGCGGTCGACTCGGGCTTCTACCCGCACCAGTTCCAGGTCGGCCAGACCGGCAAGACGGTGTCGCCGCAGCTGTACGTGGCGCTCGGCATCTCCGGCGCGATCCAGCACCGGGCCGGCATGCAGACGTCGAAGACGATCGTCGCGGTCAACAAGGACCCCGAGGCGCCGATCTTCGAGCTGGCCGACTTCGGCGTGGTCGGCGACCTGTTCAAGGTCGTCCCGCAGGCCGCTGAGGAGATCCGCAAGCGCAAGTAACCCCGCGCCGACAAGAAGCGCCGCCCGCCGTCTCCGGCGGGCGGCGCTTTCCGTGCTCCGGAGTATCGGAGCTACGGGAGCGTGCCGCGGAGCAGGCTCTTGCCGGAGTGGGTGGCGTCGCCGTCGTGCGGCTCGGCGGAGATGTCGACGATGTTGAACTTGCGCAGGTCGAGCGCGCCGGGCACGGTCAGCTGCTGGTCGGGCTTCGCGCCCATCACGCCGAGCGGCTGCATGCGCAGCGCGGGGGCGTCCAGGCTGGTCGAGTCGAGCAGCCAGGCCTCGTAGTCGCCGTCCGGCTGGTCCGGCATCCCCTCGGCGTGCACGAACAGCTTCCGCTCCCCGTCGACGCTGACCAGGCAGGCGTAGCCGCCCGCCCCGGCCGGTGCGCCCGGCAGCGCTTCCAGCGACACCCTGGGCGAGCCGGCCGGGCAGGAGGCGACGGCGGGGGCGGCGGGCCCGTCCCGCAGCACCAGCGCGGTCCCGGCCGCGGCGGCGATCGCGGCCACGACGGCCGCCGCCGCCGCGACAGCGGCGGTGACCCGCCAGCTGTGCCGACGACGGACGGTGACGTCAGCGGGCAGTACCGCGGCCGCTGCAGCGACACGAGGACGTGTGGCGGTCGGGGGTGGGTCGGTGTGCAGCGTCACGGCGGGTGGGGGTGTGGCCCGGTCGGTCGCCGCCAGCTCCGCCCGGATCCGCTGCCAGACGTGCTCCGGCGGGGGTGGCAGGTCGCGCAGCCGCTGCGTCTGACGGCCGAGGCCGGCGACGTCGCGCAGCTCGTCCACCTCGGTGCGGCACCGCCCGCAGGTGTCGAGGTGGCCGGTCTCGTGCTGGTCGAGGGTCTCCTCACCGAGCGCCAGAAGCACCAGCCGCTCGGGCTCCAAATGTGACACCGTCCACCTCCCATCGACTGCGAAGTCTCGCCATCCCGCGCCGCAGGTGGCTCTTCACCGTGCCCAGCGGCAGGCCCGTCACCGCCGCGATCTGCGGGTGGGTCAGGTCGTCGTAGAACGCCAGCTCCAGCACCCGCCGCTGCTCGCCGGGCAGCTGGGCCATCTCGTCGGCGACGACCAGCCGGTCGACGACCCGGTCCGGCGGCGCCTCGACCTCGACGGCGGGCGCGAGCCGGCGGACCGAGTCGGCGATCCGGTCGTCGCGGGCCGCCGCCCGGATCTGGTCGACGACCTTGCGCCGGGCGATCCCGAGCAGCCAGCCGAGCATCGACCCGCGGGCGGGGTCGAAGCTCTCCCGGCCCAGCCACGCCGCCACGAACGTGGCCTGCGTGACGTCCTCGGCGTCCGTCGTGCTCGCCAGCCCACGAGCGGCGAGGTGAAACACGGCCGGCCCGAACCGCTCGTACGCCTGCCGCAGCGCGCGCTCGTCACCGGCGCGGAACAGCTCGGCGAAGCCGTCCTCGCCGTCCGCCGGATGCCCGGCACTCACCGGGCTCGCCGTGGTTGTCGCCATCGCACAGGCACGTCCTGAAGTTATCGCATCTCACAGGGGACTTCCGTCTACGTATTCGGCGCGGGAGGGGGTGTTGGATGCAGTGCAGGGCAAGAGCGCGTTTTTCATACTGCGCGAATTGGCTCCGCGCGACCCGCTGACCGTCACCGGCAGTGACGGGACGCGACGGGTGCACGCCGTCGAGACCGCCGTCCCGCTGGAGCGATGCCCCGCGCGGGGCGGCGGCCCCTCATCACGTGCGGTGGCCCGGTCCGGCGCGAAGACCGCCGCCGCCGGGACCCCGTGGTGATCACCGTGCAACCGGCGGCGCGGTAAGGAGCGGACGGCCGTTAGGCTTGGGTCCGATGTCGTACCTCGACCATGCCGCCACTACGCCGATGCTCCCGGAGGCGCTCGACGCCTTCGTCGCCGCGGCGCGTGCAGTCGGCAACGCCTCGTCGCTGCACGCTTCCGGCCGCCAGGCCCGCCGCCGGGTGGAGGAGTCGCGCGAGCAGATCGCCGCCGCGCTCGCCGCCAGGCCGTCTGAGGTGATCTTCACCGGGGGCGGCACCGAGAGCGACAACCTCGCCACCAAGGGCATCTTCTGGGCCCGGCGGGCCGCGGACCCGCGGCGCAACCGGATCGTGGCCAGCTCCGTCGAGCACCACGCGGTGCTCGACGCGGTCACCTGGCTGGAGCGGCACGAGGGCGCGGCGGTCACGTGGCTGCCGGTCTCCTCGTCGGGCCGGGTCTCGGTCGACGACTTCGCGCAGGCCGTGTCCGGCGACGACGTGGCGGTCGCCACCGTGATGTGGGCCAACAACGAGGTCGGCACGATCCAGCCGGTCGCCGAGCTGGCGGCCCTCGCCGCCTCCGCGGGGGTGCCGTTCCACACCGACGCGGTGCAGGCCGTCGGGCAGGTCCCCGTCGACTTCGCCGCCAGCGGCGCCGCCGCGCTCACGGTCAGCGGGCACAAGCTCGGCGGCCCGATCGGCGTCGGCGCGCTCCTGCTCGGCCGCGAGGTCGCCTGCACGCCGCTGCTGCACGGCGGAGGCCAGGAGCGCGACGTGCGCTCCGGCACCCTGGACGTGCCCGGGATCGTCGCGCTCGCCGTCGCGGTCGAGCTGTCGGTCAAGACCCAGCGCGAGACCGCGGAGCGGATCGGACGCCTGCGCGACGACCTCGTCGCCCGGGTCCGCGACGCCGTGCCCGGCGCGATCCTCAACGGCGACCCCGCGGACCGGCTGCCGGGCAACGCGCACTTCTCGTTCCCGGGCTGCGAGGGCGACGCGCTGCTGCTCCTGCTCGACGCGCAGGGCATCGCGTGCTCGACCGGCTCGGCCTGCTCCGCCGGTGTGGCGCAGCCGTCGCATGTACTGATCGCGATGGGCGCCGGTGACGCCGAGGCCCGCTCGTCGCTGCGGTTCACCCTCGGGCACACGTCGACCGGGGCCGACGTCGACGCGCTCGTCGCCGCGCTGCCCGCCGTCGTGGACCGGGCCCGCCGGGCCGGCGCGGTCAAGTCGCGCCTCTAGCGCCTGTTTCATAAGGGGGGTCGAGGCGAGGCGAGGTCCAGGGGTCGTCTGGGTGTGCGCCGTGGTTGTCCGGATACCGGGGTTGTATCCGGGCGGCCGCGGCGTGCGGCCAGGCGGCGTCTGGGCCCGCCGCAGCCCGGCCATCCCTTATGAAACAGGCGCTGGGTAGGCTTTCGTTGTGAGAGTGCTCGCGGCGATGTCAGGTGGGGTCGACTCGGCGGTCGCGGCCGCGCGGGCGGCTGAGGCCGGCCACGACGTGACCGGAGTCCACCTCGCTCTGGCGCGCAACCCGCAGACGTATCGCAGCGGCGCCCGCGGCTGCTGCACCCTGGAGGACGCCCGCGACGCGCGGCGCGCCGCCGACGTGATCGGGATCCCGTTCTACGTGTGGGACATGGCCGAGCAGTTCCACGACTCGGTCGTGGACGACTTCGTCGCCGAGTACGCGGCCGGGCGGACGCCGAACCCGTGCCTGCGGTGCAACGAGAAGATCAAGTTCGAGGCGGTGCTGGACCGGGCCGTGGCGCTGGGGTTCGACGCGGTCGTCACCGGTCACCACGCGCGGCTCGGCGCCGACGGGCTGCTGCGGCGCAGCGTCGACTACGCGAAGGACCAGTCCTACGTGCTGGCGGTGCTGACGGCCGCGCAGCTGTCCCGGGCGATGTTCCCGCTGGGCGACTCCACGAAGGCCGCCGTCCGCGAGGAGGCCGCCGCGCGCGGCCTGGCCGTGGCGGACAAGCCGGACAGCCACGACATCTGCTTCATCGCCGACGGTGACACGCGGAAGTTCCTCGCCGACCGGCTGGGGTCGCAGCCCGGCGACATCGTGGAGGCCAGCACCGGGGCGGTCGTCGGGCGGCACGAGGGGGCGTTCGCCTACACCGTGGGCCAGCGCCGCGGGCTCGACCTGCGGGTCTCGGCGCCCGACCGCAACCCTCGCTACGTGCTCTCGATCACGCCCGCCACCAACACGGTGACGGTGGGGCCGGCGTCCGCGCTCGAGGTGTCCACCGTGGTGGGTGCGCGGCCGGTGTGGCACGGATCGGCGTCGGCCCTGGACTGCTCCGTGCAGCTCAGGGCGCACGGGTCCGTGTTCCCCGCCTCGGTGGTGCTCGACGGCTCGGCCCTGACGGCCTCGCTGCATTCGCCCGCCCGCGGCGTCGCCGCCGGGCAGGCGATCGTCTGCTACCAGCCATCTGACGAAGGCGACATCGTGCTCGGTTCGGCGACTATTTCGGAAACTTCATGACATTTCCCTGGCCGGTGGGGTCCGCCACCGGGATCGGCTCCATGCCGGGCACCGACATCGCCGAGGCGCAGAGGATCGTGCTCGGCGAGCTGCCGGACCTGCCCCACCTGCCGGAGCTGCCCGGCCGAGGCCCCGGCGCCGACATGATCGGCAGGGGCGGGGCGCTGCTGACGGAGCTGCCGATCGAGCTGTACGCGGGGCGCTGGCGCGTGGCCTCCCGGCCCGGCCACGACCTGCGGGTGGCACTGGACTTCCTCGAGCGCGATCTCGACACGATGACCGAGCAGGCGTCCTCGTTCGCCGGCACGTTCAAGGTCCAGGTGCCCGGCCCGTGGACGCTCGCGGCGTCGCTGCAGCTGCCGATCGGCGGGGCGGTCCTGCGCGACCACGGCGCCGCGCGCGACCTCGCCGGGTCCCTCGCGGACGGCGTGGCCGCGCATGTCGCGTCGGTGCGGGCCCGGCTGCCGCACGCCACGATCCTGCTGCAGGTCGACGAGCCGTCCCTGCCCGCGGTGCTGGCCGGCCGGGTGCCCTCGGAGAGCGGGTATGGCACGCTGCGCGCCGTGGACGTCTCCGTCGCGCGGTCCGCGCTGTCGTCGGTGGTCTCGGCGGCCGGCGTGCCGGTGGTCGTGCACTGCTGCGCCCCCGGCGTCCCCTTCGCGCTCCTGCGCGAGGCGGGGGCGGTGGCGGTCGCCGTGGACCTGTCGCTGATCGCCGACCTGGACGCGCTCGGCGAGCTCCTCGACGGCGGCGCGGGGCTCTTCGCCGGCGTGACCGGGCCGTCGCCCGCTTCGACCGTGACTGATCTGTGGCGCAAGCTCGGGTTCCCGCTCAGCTCGCTGCCGGCGCAGGTCGTCGTCACGCCACCGTGCGGGATCTCGGTGCCGCCGGTGAAGGTGCTGCGGGCGCTGCGCGACGCCGGCCGGCGGCTCACGGATCATCTGTAGCCATTTTTTGTCGTACCCGGGCGGTAAGTTCGTGGCATGAACGACGCAGGGACCGAGCCCACCCTCGAAGCGCGCGAGCGGCACACCGAGCTGTCCCGCGAGCTGGACGAGCATCAGTATCGGTATTACATCCTGCAGTCGCCGGCCATCGACGACTCGGTCTATGACACGCTGATGCGGGAGCTGGAGGCGATCGAGGCCGAGTTCCCGGCGCTCGTCACGCCCGACTCGCCCAGCCAGCGGGTCGGCGGCACCTTCTCCACCGACTTCGCGTCGGTGCAGCACGCCGAGCGCATGCTCAGCCTCGACAACGCGCTCAACGACGAGGCGCTCGCCGCCTGGGTCCAGCGCATCGAGCGCGACGCCGGCAGCGCTCCCCGCTACCTGTGCGAGCTGAAGATCGACGGCCTCGCCGTCAACCTCACGTATGAGCGCGGGCGCCTGGTGCGCGCCGCCACCCGCGGCGACGGCCGCACCGGCGAGGACATCACGCTCAACGTGCGGACCATCGCGGGCATCCCGGAGCACCTCACCGGCACCGACCTGCCCGACCTGCTGGAGGTCCGCGGCGAGGTGTTCTTCACCCTGGCCGGCTTCGAGGAGGTCAATGCGGCCCAGGTCGCCGCTGGTGAGCCGCCGTTCGCCAACCCGCGCAACGCGGCCAGCGGCAGCCTCCGACAGAAGGATCCACGGATCACCGCGTCCCGCCCGATGCAGATGCTGGTCCACGGCTTCGGCGCCCGCGAGGGGTTCAATCCGGCCACCCAGTCCGAGGCCTATGAGCTGATGCATGCCTGGGGGCTGCCGACCTCCCCCCGGTGGAAGGTCCTCGACGACCTCGACGGCGTCCGCGCCTACATCGCCGACTACGGCAAGCGCCGCCACACCATCGAGCACGAGATCGACGGCGTGGTCGTCAAGGTCGACCAGATGTCCATCCAGCGCCGCCTCGGCTCCACCAGCAAGGCGCCCCGCTGGGCGATCGCCTTCAAGTATCCGCCCGAGGAGGCGATGACCAAGCTGCTCGGCATCGAGGTCAACGTCGGGCGCACGGGCCGCGTCACCCCGTTCGCCGTGATGGAGCCCGTCGCCGTGGGCGGCGTCAAGGTCGCGCAGGCGACGTTGCACAACGCGCAGGAGGTCGTCCGCAAGGGCATCCTCATCGGCGACACCGTCGTCATCCGCCGCGCCGGCGACGTCATCCCCGAGGTCCTCGGCCCGGTCGCCGACCGCCGCGACGGATCCGAGGTCGCCTTCGTCATGCCGACGCACTGCCCGTCGTGCGGCACGGCCCTCGCTCCCGAGAAGGAGAGCGACAAGGACATCCGCTGCCCCAACTCGCGGGTCTGCCCGGGCCAGCTCCGCGAGCGCCTCTTCGCCCTCGCCAGCCGCAACGCCCTGGACATCGAGGCCCTCGGCTGGAAGTCCGCCGCCGCCCTCCTCGAGTCCGTCCTCACCAACGAGGCCGAGCTCTTCGACATCGACGCCGACATGCTCGCCAAGTCGCCGTTCTTCGTCAACAAGGACGGCTCGCTCAGCAGCACCGCCCAGCTGCTGCTGGTCAACCTCCAGGAGGTCAAGGAGCGCCCCCTCTGGCGCATCCTGGTCGCCCTCTCCATCCGCCACGTCGGCCCCACCGCCGCGCAGGCCCTGGCCAACTCCATCGGCTCCATGGAGACCATCGCCACCGCGACCCCGGAGGAGCTCGCCGCGGTCGAGGGCGTCGGCCCCACCATCGCCCGCGCCGTCCACGACTGGTTCGCCGTCGACTGGCACCGCGAGATCGTCGACCGCTGGGCCGCCGCCGGCGTCCGCATGGTCGAGGAGCAGGTGGCCTCCGGCCCCCGCCCCCTCGACGGCATCACGGTCGTCGTCACCGGCTCCCTCGACCGCTACTCCCGCGACCAGGCCGCCGAGGCCATCACCTCCCGCGGCGGCAAGGTCTCCGGCTCCGTGTCCAAGAAGACGCACTTCGTCGTCGTCGGCGAGTCACCGGGCTCCAAGGCCGAGAAGGCCGCGACCCTGAAGGTCCCGATCCTCGACGAGGCCGCCTTCGAGGTCCTGCTCACCGAAGGCCCCGACGCCGCGCGCGCCCTGGCCCAGCCCGCGGACCCCGCTGCCGAGGACACGGCTCCCGCGGCCGGCTGATCGGGGACGGCCCCGGTCGTCCCTCGTCTGAGCGGCTCACGGAACGTTCGGGTATCGCTACGCGGTAGTGATATTCGATGGGACGTGATCGCCCGGTCGGTGGAATGGCGGGGGTTTTGTGCATCGATTCAGCATCCTTTCCGGTTTGGGTCGCGGTTGAGGTGCACGCTCGCAGGGCGTTTCGACGGAGTGGTCGATGGCACCCGAGCGGGGGAGTGGATGGAGCAGAGCGCGCTGCGTAACGTCGCGCCGCCCAGGCATGCTCATCGGTTCTTCGCCTATGTCGCGGTAGTGGTGGGTGCCGGCGCGATGCTGCTGGTGGGCAGCCTGCCCGGCGGGTTCCCGGCGAGTCTTCCGGCGGCGTTCTGGGTGCTGGCGGGGTGTGCGGTCGTCGCTGACACCAAGCCGTTCGTGCAGGTGGGCCGCGACGACGCGATGATGACCTTCCCGTCGGTGTGCTTCACGTTCGCGGTCATGCTGGCGTTCGGGTTCGCGCCGGCGGCGCTGGTGCAGCTGGCGGCGGTGGTGATCACGGCGGGGTGGTTGCGGCACACGGTGTGGCGGGCGGCGTTCAACGCGGCCCAGTACTTCGTGTCGTTCGCGGTGGCGGATCTGATCCTGCGCGGGTCGCATCACGTCGGGTGGATCGTGGTGGCGGCGGTCGCGTGGTTCGTGGTCAACAACCTGCTGGTCTCGACGGCGGTGTGGTTGCGGTTCGGGCAGGGGTGGCGGGCGCGGTTCGCGCGGGCGGTCAAGACCGACGCGCTGGCGACCGGGGCCCTGCTGCTGTCGGCGCCGGGGCTGGTGGCGGCCGCCGGGGTGGACGTGCTGCTGATCCCGTTGGCGCTGGTCACGCTGTACGCGGTGCGCCGGATGACCTCCCTGTCGGCGCAGCGGGCGCTCGAGGCGCGGCGCGATCCGCTGACCGGGCTGGCGAACCGGAAGGGGCTGGAGCGGGCGGTCGAGCAGCGGCTGGAGGAGCACGCGGAGCGGGCCGCGACCCGGCAGACGGCGCGGCGGCTGGCGCTGCTGCTGCTGGACCTCGACGGGTTCAAGCAGGTCAACGACTCGCTGGGGCACCGGGTAGGGGACCGGCTGCTGATCGAGGTGTCGCGGCGGCTGAGCGAGCGGGCCGACGCGGAGGTGGGGCGGCTCGGCGGCGACGAGTTCGCGATCGTGGTGCCGCACCTGCGCGACGTCGCCGAGGCAAGGGTGCACGCGGAGAAGATCATGGACGCGTTGCGGGAGCCGGTGCTGCTGGACGGGTTGCCGATCGACGTGGGCGGGTCGGTGGGGGTGGCGGTGTACCCGGAGCACGGCACGGGCTTCGAGGAGCTGATGCAGCACGCGGACGTGGCGATGTACGACGCGAAGGGACGCGGCGACAACCTCGCCGTCTACGCGCCGGAGGCCGACCACAACTCGCCGGAGCGGCTGAGCCTGCTCGCCGACCTGCGCAGGGCGCTGGAGACCCCCGGCGACCGGGGCATCGCGCTGTACTACCAGCCGCAGGTCGAGCTGGCGACCGGCGACGTGGTGGGGCTGGAGGCGCTGCTGCGGTGGCACCACCCGCAGCGGGGGCTCGTCGACCCGGAGGAGCTCATCAAGGTCGCGGAGCACAGCTCGGTGATGCGGCTGCTGACGTTCCGGCTGATCGACAACGCGATCGACCAGCTCGCGGCGTGGGGCGACCGGGCCGGGCGGGTGCGCGTCGCGGTGAACGTGAGCGTCCGGGACCTGCACACCGGCGAGATCGCGGACCGGATCGAGGCGAAGCTGCGGCAGACGGGGATCGAGCCGGAGCGGCTGGAGCTGGAGATCACGGAGAGCGCGCTGATGGCCGACCCGCGGCGGGTCCTGGCGACGCTCGCCAGGCTGGAGCGGCTCGGGATCGCGATCGCGCTGGACGACTTCGGCACCGGATACTCCTCGATGCTGCACCTGCGCCGGCTGCCGCTCAGGGAGGTGAAGATCGACCGGTCGTTCGTGCTCGGGGTGGCGACGGACCCCGACGACGCGGCGATCGTGCGGTCGATGATCGACCTGGCGCGGGCACTCGGGCTGCGGATCGTGGCGGAGGGCGTCGAGGACGAACGGACCTGGCGGATGCTCGTCGAGGCGGGCTGCGACCTGGCGCAGGGCTGGTACTTCGCCCGGCCGATGCCGCCGGACGGCCTGCTCGACTGGCTGACCCGCCACCGCCGTTCCGCGGTCGCCCACAGCAGCTGAACGAAACTGTCACACCCCCCGAGTAGGTTCAGTGGCAGATCGAAGCGCGACGGCAGTGGCAGTTCGAAGCTCGCGCGGGAAAGACTGTGGGGGGACACGGTGAAGGAATGCTGTCCGGGTGAGAGCGCCGCGGCGTTGGGTACACCCGCCGGAAACGCCATTGGACAACGGCGAGCGGACCGTCGCGCACGGCGACCGCAGGGGACGAAATAGACTGCGTCGAGCCGACTGTTGAAGGAGCATCGCACCCATGGCCACCATTTCCCGCGAAGAGGTGGCGCATCTCGCCCGCCTCGCGCGGCTTGCAGTCACCGATGACGAGCTCGACACATTCGCCGGGCAGCTCGACGTGATCCTGCAGGCCGTCGCCCAGGTGGGCGAGGTCGCCGCGGTTGACGTGCCGCCGACGTCGCACTCCGTGCCGCTGACCAACGTGTTCCGCGACGACGTCGTCGTGCCGGGGCTGACGCGCGAGGAGGCGCTGTCGGGCGCGCCCGACGCCGAGGAGAACCGCTTCCGCGTCCCGCGGATCCTGGACGAGGAGGCCTGAGCGATGTCTGACGTCACCAAGCTGACCGCGGCCGAGCTCGGCCGCAAGCTCGCCGCGAAGGAGCTGTCCGCGGTCGAGGTCGCCACCGCCCACCTGGAGCGGATCGAGGCGGTCGAGGGCAAGGTCCACGCGTTCCTGCACGTCGACCGCGACGGCGCGCTCGCGGAGGCGAAGAAGATCGACGACGCCCGCGCCAAGGGCGACGAGGTCCGCCCGCTCGCCGGCGTGCCTGTCGCCGTCAAGGACGTGATCACGACCAAGGGCGTGCCGACCACCGCGGGATCGAAGATTCTCGAGGGCTGGCGGCCGCCGTACGACGCGACGATCATGACGCGGATGCGCGAGGCCGGGCTCGTCATGCTCGGCAAGACCAACATGGACGAGTTCGCGATGGGCAGCTCGACCGAGTATTCGGCGTATGGGCCCACGTACAACCCCTGGGACACCGGCCGGATCCCCGGCGGCTCCGGCGGTGGCTCGGCCGCGGCGGTCGCGGCGTATGAGGCGCCCCTGGCCATCGGCACCGACACCGGCGGCTCGATCCGCCAGCCGGCCGCGGTCACCGGCACCGTCGGCGCGAAGCCGACCTATGGCGGCACGTCGCGCTACGGTCTCGTCGCCTTCTCCAGCTCGCTGGACACCCCGGGCCCGTGCGCGCGGACCGTCGAGGACGCGGCGCTGCTGCACGCGATCATCGGCGGCCACGACCCGCGCGACTCGACGTCGATCCCGCAGCCGATGCCCGACGTGGTCGGCGCGGCCCGGCTCGGCGCGACCGGTGACCTCAGCGGGGTCCGGCTCGGCCTGGTCAAGGAGTTCGCCGGGGAAGGTGCCGAGCCCGGCGTCGCCGCCGCGTATCGCGAGTCGGTCGACGCGCTGGTGAAGCTGGGCGCGGAGATCGTCGAGGTCTCGTGCCCCAACTTCAAGTTCGCGCTGCCGGCCTACTACCTGATCGCACCGAGCGAGTGCTCGTCCAACCTGGCCAGGTTCGACGGCGTGCGGTTCGGGTTGCGCAGCGGCGACGACGGCAAGCGGTCGCTCGAAGAGGTCATGCAGCTGACCCGGGAGGAAGGCTTCGGCCCCGAGGTCAAGCGCCGGATCATCCTGGGCACCTATGCGCTGTCCGCCGGCTACTACGACGCCTACTACGGGCAGGCGCAGAAGGTGCGGACCCTGATCTCCAGGGACTTCGAGCAGGCCTTCGGCAAGGCGGACGTGCTGGTCGCGCCGACCACGCCGTTCGTGGCGTTCCCGCTCGGGTCACGCACGTCGGACCCCTACCAGATGTATCTGGCGGACCTCTACACGATCCCGTCGAACCTGTATGGCGGGCCCGCGATCTCCGTGCCGGCCGGTCTGTCCGAAGGGCTGCCGGTGGGGCTGCAGATCATGGCGCCGACGATGGCCGACGACCGGATGTACCGGGTCGCCGCGGCCCTCGAGTCGGCGCTGCCGCCGTTGACCCCGCCCGCGCTGTAACCGTCGAAGGGCGGCCCTGTGAAGAGCCGCCCTTTCACCGGGCTTCAGCCGCGGCTGCCCTGGCGCCACGAGAAGGGGCCGGGGAGGTCGACGCGGTTCTTCTTGGTCCGCGAGTTCCACGACCAGGGGCCCAGCTTGAAGCTCCAGGAAGAGAACCCTTCCTGGGTGAAGTGGAAAATGAACGGGCCGAACTTCTTGCTCTTCCGAAACTGCACCGGCATGGCGTTCTCCTCTCCAGGTGAGCAGTTGGTACCCAATGCCGGGCATGGATACACCAGAGGCTGAAAGTAGGCGTTAGATGAGCACCGCGACCCAGCTGTCGTACGACGAGGCGGTGGCGCGCTTCGAGCCGGTCATCGGCCTGGAGACGCACGTCGAGCTCGGCACCAACACGAAGATGTTCTGCGGCTGCCCGACCGAGTTCGGCGCGGAGCCCAACACGCAGGTCTGCCCGGTCTGCCTCGGCCTGCCCGGCTCCCTGCCGGTCGCCAACCGCGCCGCGATCGAGGCGACGATCCGCATCGGGCTCGCGCTCAACTGCTCGATCGCGCCGTGGGGCCGCTTCGCCCGCAAGAACTACTTCTACCCGGACATGCCGAAGAACTTCCAGATCAGCCAGTACGACGAGCCGCTGTGCGTCGACGGCTTCCTTGAGGTCGAGGTCGACGGGGAGCTGGTCCGCATCGGCATCGAGCGGGTCCACCTGGAGGAGGACACGGGCAAGTCGCTGCACGTCGGCGGCTCGACCGGGCGTATCCACGGCGCCACCGAGTCCCTCGTGGACTACAACCGCGCCGGCATCCCCCTCGTCGAGATCGTGACCAAGCCCGTGCCGGGCACCGGGGCCCGGGCGCCGCAGATCGCGAAGGCCTATGTCACGGAGCTGCGCGACGTCATCCGCTCGCTGGGTGTCTCCGATGTGCGGATGGAGCAGGGCTCGATGCGCTGCGACGTGAACACGTCGCTGAACCGGCCCGGCGAGGAGTGGGGCACCCGCACCGAGACGAAGAACGTCAACTCGCTGCGCAGCGTCGAGCGGGCCGTCCGGTCCGAGATCATCCGGCAGTCCGGGGTCCTCACCGACGGCGGGACGATCATCCAGGAGACCCGGCACTTCCACGAGAACACCGGCGAGACCACGTCCGGCCGCAGCAAGGAGACGGCGACCGACTACCGGTACTTCCCGGAGCCGGACCTCGTGCCGCTCGCGCCGTCCGCGGAGTGGGTCGCGGAGCTCAAGGCCGCGCTGCCGGAGCTGCCGCGGGTCCGCCGCCAGCGCCAGCAGGCCGAGTGGGGCTTCTCCGACCTCGACATGCAGTCGGTGCTCAACGCCGGCGCGTGGGAGCTGATCGAGGCGACCGTCGCCGCCGGCACCAACGCGGCCGCCGCCCGCAAGTGGTGGCTGGGGGAGCTGGCCCGGCACGCCAACGAGACCGACAAGGAGCTCGACGCGCTCGGCGTCAGCCCGGAGGCGGTCGCGCAGCTGCAGGGCCTGGTCGACGCCGGCAAGATCAACGACAAGCTCGCCCGGGTGGTGCTGGAAGGCGTCATCGCCGGTGAGGGCACGCCCGCCGAGGTCGTCGCGGCCCGCGGGCTGGAGGTCGTCTCCGACGAGGGCGCGCTGACGAAGGCCGTCGACGAGGCGATCGCCGCCAACCCCGACATCGCCGCGAAGGTCCGCGACGGCAAGGTCGCCGCCGCGGGTGCGCTCGTCGGCGCGGTCATGAAGGCCACCGGTGGCAAGGCGGACGCGAAGACGGTCCGCGAGCTGGTCATCGCCCGCTTGTCGTAGGCGGCGGGGGCACGGACGAGGGCGGCGCCGGCACCGCAGATGGTGCCGGCGCCGCTTTGCCATCGGTCAGGAAGTCGAGCTGGTCACCGCGCTCGGCGTCGGCACCGCTCGTCGGCGGTCACGAAGCCGAGCCGGTGATCGTGCGCTCGGCGCCGGCAATGCTGGTCGGTGATCACGATGTCGAGCCGGCCATCGCGCTTGCCGTCGACGACGGGTCACGGACGGCGTCGGTGCCGCTTGTCGGCGACCGCCATGCCGAGCTGGTGATCGTGCGCTCGGCGTCGGCAACGCTTGCCGGTGATGACGATGTCGAGCTGGCCCATCACCCGCTGGCCGTCGGCGACGGGGTCACGGACATGGACGGCGTCGGCGAGGGGGACGGTGGTGGCGCCGCCTTGTCGGGGGCCACGATGTGCCGCTGGAGCGACACCTCCGTCAGGCCGGTCCCGCCGACCTGGATGTCGTCGTACGCCGTCAGGTGGCGGTCTTTGTCGAAGTACAGGATGGACAGCGCGAGCGGCAGCGGCTTGGCGCTCTCCAGGCCGCGCAGCCCGGCGCCGCCGGTGGAGCCCTCGACCATCAGCAGGGTGCGCTCCGGCTGCGTGACCGCGGGCGACGCGCCGTTGGACGGCAGCACGACCGGAATGGTCGGGTCGAGCCGCGTGATCGAGCGGGCGTGCCGGTGCCCGGCCAGGACCAGCGGGCAGATCCCCGCGAGGGGCTGCGCGGCCACCGGGTCGTGGACGAGGGCGACGTCGACGGGCTTCGGGCTGGCCAGGATCTTGTCCGCGAGGAGCTGGCCGGAGGAGACGACCGCCGCGTGCTGCTCCTCGTTGGTCGCGTCGGTCGACTTGTCCGGGGTGAACCGCGGGTCGCCGATCCCGGCGAACGTCAGGCCCTTGACCGTGGTGATCGAGTTGTCGAGCACGGTCGCGTTGGGCTGCTTCGCGACCGCGGCGGCGGTGACCGCCGAGTCGTGGTTGCCGCGGATGTACAGGTACGGCACCCGCAGCTTGCTGATCTCCCCGACGTAGGAGGCCTCCGGCTCGCTGCCCCAGTCGTTGATGTCGCCGGTGTCGACGACGACGTCGACGCTGAACTGGTCGGCGACGGTGCGGACCACGCCCCACGCCGCCGGGTTGAGGTGCATGTCGGAGATGTGCAGGACCTTGGTCGCGCTGGTGTCGGGCTCGTACACGGGCAGCGCGGAGATCGTGCCGTACAGCTTGGAGACGTTGAGGACCAGCTTCTGCAGCTGCGCGCGGTACTCCTCGTAGCGGTCGGTGATCCGGCGGGCGTCACCAATGATCGCCGGCGCGTTCACCAGCAGGCCGCGGTAGGTCGGCTCCTGGATCGCGGCAGGCTTGAACGTCAGCGCGGTCGCGCCGCCGACCGAGGCGAGCACCGCCACGACCACCAGGCCGCCGATCGCCGTCTCGCGACGGGCCCGGAACACCAGCCCGCAGAGGACCAGCGCGCCGAGCAGCCCGGAGCCGGCGGTCTGCAGCGCCAGCCGGCGTACGCCCAGGTTGAGCTGGTCGACGGCGTCGTGGCTGACCTGCTCCAGGTTGCCGCCGCCGGCGACGACCGCCCTGGTCCGCGCCTCGTCGAGCGACTCCAGGCGGATCTCCAGGTGGGCCGGGCCGTCGTGGCTGTCCAGCTCCAGCGACCCCAGCGGCGGGATCTCCACCGACGTGTCGCCGTGCCACGACGGCGTCAGCGACAGCTGAGCCTGGAACGGCCCGATGTCCTGGGTCGTGTGCCCGCCGAGCTCGACGCCGATGAGCATGCCGACGATCGCGACGACCCCGAGCAGCGCGCCGTGCAGGATCCGCCGCCATACCGTCTGGCTGGTGCGGAACGTGCGGCGTCGCCGCCGGGCGGCCGCCATGATCGTCCGGCGCTGGAGCCGGCGGGCGGCCAGCGCGGCCCGTCGGTGGAACGGTGAGGTCAACTCTTTCCGGCCCCGCCCACGTTGCTGATCACGATCCGCAGCAGCTTGTCATCGTCGGCCTTCGGCGTGCCGCGGCCGTCCTTGTTCGACGTCGAGACCCAGATGCTGTTGTCCGGCGCGGCGACCGCGGCGCGCAGCCGCCCGTGCGTGTCCTTGAGCAGCGCGCTCGGCTCGCCGAGGAGGCCGCCCTTGTCGGTGAGCTGCATCACGTACAGCCGCTCGCCCTTCAGACACGAGGTGACGAGGAACCCCTCCATGGCCGCGAGCCCGGAGCACGACGCCTCGGACGTCTTCCACACCTGGATCGGGTCGACGAACTTCGGGTCGTTGCCCTTGCCCTCGTACGTCGGCCAGCCGTAGTTCTTGCCCGCCTCGATCACGTTGATCTCGTCCCATTCGCCGGCGCCGAACTCCACGGCATACAGCCGGTTGTTCTTGTCCCAGGCGAACCCTTGCACGTTGCGATGTCCGAGGCTGTACACGGCGGTTCCGAACGGGTTACCGGGGGCCGGCTTCCCGTCGGGCTGGATCCGCAGGATCTTGCCGCCGAGGCTGTTGAGGTTCGGCGCGTTCTCCGGCTTCGACGCGTCGCCGGTCGACACGTACAGGAACCCGTCGGGTCCGAAGTGGATCTGGCCGCCGTTGTGGATCCCCGCCTTCGGGATGCCGGTCAGGATCGGGGTCGGCGGCGCGCCGAGCGTGAGCTTGGCGACCCGGTTGTCGTCCTTGGCGGTGTAGTAGACGAACACCGTCTTGTCCGTGTCGTACTGCGGCGACACCGCGATGCCCATCAGGCCGCCCTCGCCGCCCGGCACGACTTCGTCGATGGTCTGCACGGTCGTCACGGTGAGCCCGTCGGACGTGGACTCCTTGCCGACCTTCAGCAGCTTCTTGCTGTCACGCTCAGTGACCAGCGCGGAACCGTCCGGAAGGAACGCGATGCCCCACGGCACCGCCAGGCCCTTGGCCAGCACGGTCGTCGCGACCTGCGTCTGGCCGCCCTCCTCCTCGCCGCCGGACGTCGACGCGCTCGGATACGGCGACAGCTTCGGCGGGGAGCCCAGCTCATCAGGGGGCGGCGGGCCGAACGAGCAGCCGGCGAGGGCCAGCATGACCGTGGCGCTCGCCGCCAGGCACTTCGCGTACGTCCGGGCTTTCACCCGCCCAAGACTAGCGTTGCGATACATCTTCTTCCTTTCAACCTTTGTCCGCGGGTCGGCGTCTGCTGGTGTGACGGTGCGTTGCGACCTTGTGCAGAGGAGCCACATGGCGGCCGAGGAGTTCCAGGACTTCGTCGAGGTTCGATACGGCGACCTGCTGCGCACCGCGTTTCTGCTGACCGGCAGCCGGCACGCCGCCGAGGACCTGCTGCAGAGCAGCCTGCTGAAGGTCATGCGGCACTGGGACCGGGTCGACGAGCCGCTCGCCTACGTGCGGCGGGTCATGGTCAACCAGCGCACCAGCATCTGGCGGCGGCTGCGCAACGCCGAGGTCCTGACCGGCGATCCACCGGACCGGCCGGGGGCGGATCCGTCCGATCAGATCCTCGTCCGGCGGATGCTGCTGGAGGCGCTGGACGGGCTGCCGGCGCGGATGCGGGCCGTGCTGGTGCTGCGGTACTGGGAGGACCTGACCGAGACGGAGACCGCTTCGCTGCTGGGCATCTCGGTCGGATCGGTGAAGAGCCAGGCGTCGCGCGGGCTGGCCCGGCTGCGCGGCGTGCTCGGTGTGGATCTGCTGGCCGGGAGGGCGTCATGAGCACCGAGCTGGAACAGGCGCTCCGCGACGCCTTCCGCGACGCGGCCGGGACCGTCGTGCCCCGGCCGGAGCCGATGCGCCGGCTCCTGCGCCGCCGCCGGCGCCGGTGGGCCGGGCTGCTGTCGCTGCTGGCCACGGTCGCCGTCGCGATCGTCGCGGGGGTGGTCCCCGCCGTGCAGCCGGCGACGTCCGAGCAGCAGCGGCCGTATCCGCCGCTGTCGACGTGGACGCGGGCGCTGCTCGACTCGCCGACCCGCGGCTCGCTCGCCGGCGACGCGGACCTGCTGCGCGCCGTCGGCTCCTCCTTCTCCGGCGGCGTCAAGGTGCTGTTCCTCGGCGACGTGTCGGGGCGCCGGTTCCTCGTGTACGTGCGCTACGACGAGCGCTCGGCGACGCTGTACCACAGCGACATCCCCATCCAGGGTGCCGTGGAGGACCTCGTCGGCGGTGCTGTCGCGGGGCCGCTCGGGCCGCTGGTCACCGTCACCAGCACCGCCGTGCCGGTCACCATCGGGCTCGCCCCGGCGGCCTGCGCGATCGAACGGTCCATCGGCGCCTCCGCCAGCCCGGAGGACACCGTCGAGCACAAGTGGGCGGGCGCGCCGGACGGCAGCTGGACGGTCTGGGCGGCGCCCGACCCGCAGGAACGCTGGCGGGTCAGCTGCGACGGCAAGATCCGCTCGGAGGCGCCGGCCGTGCTCGACACCTCCTCCTACGAGCGCCTGATCTCCTCCGCCGGCATCCAGCACGAGCCGCTGCGGCAGCGCTGGAGCGGTCCGATCGAGGGATCCGCCGGCACGTGGACGCTGTCGACCGCCCGCCTACCCTCCGGGGCCGTCGCGGTGGTGCTCGCCGACGCCCCCGCCGCGGCGACCGTCGCGACCACGTTCACGGCGGCGCCCGGCCGCGGCGGCTCCGGGGTGGTGTCCACCTCCATCAGCGCCGACCCGGACACGATCGTCATCCGGGTGCCGTCCCCTGCGGGCCGGCTCGGCGACCGGGTGCTGATTTTCACAGCGAAGCCGGGAGCGACCCAGGCCTACGTCCGGGCGGAGATCGGCGGCCTCGGCGCGGCGCTGACCGGCGGCGTCGCCGTGACGAACGCCCGGCCCGGGCCGGTCTCCGTCCGGGACGCCACCGGGGCGGAGATCGGCTCGACGTGGCTGCTGGAGGAGGTGCCGCAGCTGTTCGGGGAGAGGCTCGTCTCGGACTGGGAGTCCTGATCGCTACTGTTCGCCGGTGAAGGTTTGCATCCCGCACGAGGACGGGCTGGCGCTGCTCGGCCCGCTGCCCGCCGAGGTCTCGGTCACCGTCTCCGTCACGCCCGACGACGTCGAGTTCTGGGTGCCGCCGTTCCTCGCCTCGCCGGACGTGGTCGAGCTGGCGGCGTCGCTGCCGCGGCTCGCGGTCGTGCAGCTCATGAGCGCCGGCGCCGACCGGTGGGCGGGCCGGCTGCGCCCCGGCGTGCAGCTGTGCGACGCCCGCGGGGTGCACGACTCGTCCACGTCGGAGTGGGTGGTGGCGGCGATCCTGGCCTATCTGCGCGATTTCCCGCATTTCGTGCGGACGGGACGGGAGTGGTCGTACCGGCAGACCGACGAGCTCGCGGGCAAGCGGGTGCTCATCGTCGGTGCCGGCTCGATCGGCGCCGCGGTCGAGGCCCGGCTGGCGCCGTTCGAGGTGTCGGTGACCTCGGTCGCCCGGCGCGCGCGGGACGGCGTCCACGGTGTGGAGGAGCTGCCGTCGCTGCTGCCGTCCGCGGACGTGGTGGTGCTGCTGGTGCCGCTGACGCCCGAGACGACCGGACTGGTCTCGGCCTCGTTCCTGGCGGCGATGCCGGACGGGGCGCTGCTGGTCAACGCGGCACGGGGACCCGTGGTCGACACCGGCGCGATCCTCGCCGAGACGGCGTCGGGGCGGCTCGGCTTTGCGACGGACGTCACCGACCCTGAGCCGTTGCCGGCGTCACATCCGCTCTGGGACCTGCCGAACGTGCTGATCACTCCGCACGTCGCGGGTTCTGTACGAGGTCTGCTCCGCCGTGCCTATGCGCTGGCGGGAGACCAGGTGCGACGGTTCGCCGCCGGGCAGCCGCTCATCAACGTGGTGGTCGACGGCTACTGAGTCATCGCCGTGATGCGCTCGACGTCCTGGGGGCGGACCGCGTCGAGCTTCACGAAATGTCCGTTGGCGAGGCGGGCCTGGACGACCCCCTCCTGACTGACCAGGCCGTCGACCGCGGCCCATGGCACGCGGCGGCTGCCCAGCAGCGCCCGCACCGTGAAACCGTCGTCGTCCACGTCGGTGCCGGCCCGCCACGCCCACACGGCGATCGCGATCGGCACCAGCAGGACGGGCAGGAACCAGAGGCTCTCGGCCAGCAGCGGGATGGCGCCGATGGTGGCGATGCCGGCCGCCACGGCGAGCGATGCGCTGCGCCGGAACCTGACCTTGGGACGTGTGGTTCGGGTGGTCACGAGGACAAGTCTCGCACCTTTCGTGGAACTGCTTCTTGTCGGTGGGTCGGGGCATACTGGCGCGGTGGGGGAGCAGGATCGGGACGGGCGGCTCTCGCCCGGCACAGCGCTCAGGGTTACGCTCGGTGCCGTGTTCGTCGAGATCGCGACAAGTCGGCGTGCCGGTGGTCGCGGCTGCTTGGAGGCCCGGATTTGACCGGCAACACGTGGCACTCCGGCGTCAAGAGCAGCCGCCGGGTCGGCGTGCGCCCCACAGGCGTGCTCGCGGGTGCGTTGATCGTCGCGGCGGCCCTGCTCGCCCTCGCCGTCGCCGGCTGGGGCGTCATGGAGCTCAGCCTCATCTGGAGCGTCGCCGCGGTCCTGTCGCTCATCGGTGTGCTCGTCCTCACGCTGCGTGGCTTCCCCATGTTCGCGATCCTCGCCGCGGTCACCGGCGCAGTCGCCTGGGGCGCGGCCACCCGCACCTGGCTGCCCGGCGGCTGGACCGACTTCCTCGGCATCATCAAGTTCATCGGCGTCAACCTCGGCTTCGACGTGCCGCTCATCGGCGCCTTCCTCGCCGCGCTGATGCTCGACGCGCGCCGGCTGTCCCGCGCCGCCATCGACGAGGCGGTCAGCGGCCGCCGCTGGTGGGGCAAGCCCGACGACCACCTGCCGCGGCTCAAGGAGCTCGAGGTGCTGCCGTCGGCCCGGTTCTTCGCCCTCGGCGAGGGCGGCTGCACCCATCTCGTCGTCGCCGGGCGGCGGGTCGCCCTGTTCCTGCCGACCGTCTGGCCACACGGCGAGTTCTCCATGGACGCCTCCGGCCAGGTCCTGCGCGGCGGCCGCCTCTTCGTCCCCGGCTCCGAGGACGTCGACGGCCTCGCCGCCGAGGTGCACACCTGGCGCGAGCAGCTCGGCAAGGTCGGCGGCGCCGTCCGCGGCTACCTCGTCGTCGCCCCCTCACGCGGCGACGTCAGCGAGGATCTCGTCATCTCCGTCGCCCCCGGCGAGCACCTCCACCTCGTGCACGCCCACGAGATGGTCGAGGCCGCGGGGCGCTGGCTCGCCGCCGAGCCCTACCGGGTCGAGCTCTCCGTCATGGAGCGCCTCCTGGTGATCGCCGCCGGCAACAAGCTGCCCGAGCCGTCGCCCCTGGCCCGCTCCTTCGCCCGTATGACCACCGGCTCGCACCCCACCGTCCCGGCGTCGCCCACCGTCGCGGACGCCGCCTTCGCAGCGGCCGCCGGCACGTCCACCGACGCGGAGCCCGCCTCCCTCCGCGACCGGCTCACCCGGGGCCGCTTCGGCCGCTCCGCCAGTTCGGCCAACCCCACTTCCCCGCCGGCTTCCCGCCGCGGCGACCATGACGAGGACGGCTCGGTGCGCGACCGCTTATCCGACGACGACGGGTTCTCGCCCCGCCGCGGCGACTACGAGGAGGACGGCTCGGTCCGCAGCCGCTTCGGCCGCTCGTCGGACCTGTCTTCTCCGTCTTCCTCCTCGGATCCTGAGTCGGCCGTCCCGGCCAGCGACTCGTGGGAGTCCCGCACCACCCGGGAGCTGGTCGGCTCGTGGGACAGCGAGTCGGCCAACAAGTTGGCCGCGTGGGCGGCGGCGGGCTCCGGCGCCGATCCCCGTGCCGACGAGGACGCTGACGACCACGTGCCGCTTGAGGACTTCGGCAGCCGGCCGGCCGCTGACCGCCGCCGGTCCTCCTCTTCCCCGTCGTTGTCCGACAGCGACGGGGAAGCCCGGTTCTCGTGGTCGTCGGACCGAGCCGAGCCGGCCTTGGCGGAGTCGGATGCGCCCAGGGGCGTGGGCCGCCGCCGCGCTCCCGAGGAAGAGCCCTTCCCGTCCCGGCCGTCGTCCCCGCCGCCCTCGACCTGGCCCGCCGCGTCGGCTGAGCCGCCGTCCCCCGCCGCGTCGACGCTGCCACCCACTCCCGAGTTCCGGCCCGCTCCTCCGGCACCGGAGCCGTCGGCCGACCGGTTCGCGTCGCTGATGTCCGAGTTCGACCAGATCGCCAGCGACCCTGACCGGTTCGGGTTCGCCCTGGACACGCCCGCAGACCCGGACACCCCGCCCTCGACGTCGCCCAGCAGCTCCACAGACCGTGCCTGGTCCTCGCCCCGTGGGTCGTCGCCGGATCTGACCGATGGCTCATCGGACCGTGCCTGGTCCTCGTCCCGTGAGCCGGCGGCGGATTCGATCGGTGATTCGTCGGATCGTGGTTGGTCGTCTTCTCGTGGGTCGTCGTCGGATCTGGCCGGTGGCTCGCCGGATCGCAGCTGGTCCTCGTCCCTTGAGTCGGCGGCGGAGCCGGTTGGCTGGTCCTCGTCTCGTGAGTCGGCGGCGGATTCGATCGGTGATTCGTCGGATCGTGGTTGGTCGTCTTCTCGTGCTTCGTCGTCGGACCTGGCCGGTGCCTCGCCGGACCGTGCCTGGTCCTCCCGTGAGCCGGCGGCGGATCTGGCCGGTGGCTCGTCGGAGCGTGGTTGGTCGTCGTCTCGTGAGTCGGCGGCGGATTCGATCGGTGATTCGTCGGATCGTGGTTGGTCGTCTTCTCGTGGGTCGTCGTCGGACCTGGCCGGTGCCTTGCCGGACCGCGGTTGGTCCTCGTCCCGTGAGCCGGCGGCGGATCTGGCCGGTGGCTCGTCGGAGCGTGGTTGGTCGTCGGAGCCTGGGCCGGCGTCGGATCTCGGCGACCGGGCGTCGGATCGCGGTGGCTTCTCCGACCTGGACGGTCCGGGCCGGACTCCGGCAGACCCGGTGCGTTTCGGCACGCCGGCGAGCGACCGCCCGGCCCGGCGCCCCGTCGAGCGGCCGGCCGAGCGGCCGGCATGGACCGGCAGCCTGTTCGACGGCGAGAAGCCCGAGCTCGTCGCCGAGCCCCTTGAGCTCAGCCGCTCCTGGCAGGCCGACCCCGAGGCCCGCTCCCTCCGCCGGCGCGAGCGCCAGCAGCCCTCCGCCACCCACAACTCCGCCGACGACCCCGTGTCCAGCGCTCCGACGTCGGGCGTTCCCACCTCCGGCATCCCGACGTCGGGCGGGCCCACCTCCCGCATCCCCACGTCCGGCGCGCCGACCTTCGGCGGCCCCACGTCAGGTGCTCCGGCCTACGGTGGATCCACGTCGGGTGCGCCGGCCTCCGGTTTCCCGGGGTCGGGCGGCTCCCGGTTCGACGGCTCTGCGTTCGGGAGCTCGTCGGACGGTCCCTCTGGTGCATGGCCGGTGTCCTCGCCTGCCTCTGCCGGCCCGGCCCCCTCCGCCGGCCCTGTCGAGCGGCCTTCCGTCCCGCCGTCGACGCCGTCCCGGGCGGACGCGTTGCCGGAACCTTCGTGGGGACGTGACTCTTGGTCGCAGGGCTCGTCCGCGGGGCCGGCACCGGCGGAGCGATCGTCCTCGGGCTCCTCATGGTCGGACTCCGCGCGGCCGGCGCAGGGCCGTTCCGAGGATTCGTGGTCGGGCTCGTCCTGGTCTGACTCTTCGCAGACGGATCATCTCCGCTCCGATCGGAACTGGTCAGACGCTCCGAGCTCGGATCGAGCTGCTTCGGATGTGGCTGGTTCGGATCGCGCTTGGTCGGAGCCTTCGCGTCTGGAGCCTTCGCGTCCAGAGTCTTCGCGTTCGGAGTTTTCGAGTCCAGAGCCTTCGCGTTCGGAGTCTTGGCGTTCGGAGTCTGCGCGGTCGGAGCAGGACTGGTCGGATCGGGCGGGGTCGGACGAGGGGCAGGTGGGGGTTCCGAGGGCTGGGGCTTCTGCAGCCTTGTGGTCGGAGCAGGGGCAGAGCGGCGTATCGCGAGCGGGTGGACGAGACGACGACCGGGCCGGTGCGCAGCCGGGCATGAGGGCGGCGGGTGCCACTGAGGATGGCGCTGACTGGTGGGACGCCGAGGCGGCGGCAGGGTCCCGGGCCGGTGTCGACGAGGCGCCGGTGGAGCAGCCTGCCAAGCGGTCGCGGTGGGGGTTCTCGAAGGCGGGGAAGGGCAAGAAAGGCCAAACCGCCGCCGCGTCTGCTGCGGGCGATGCCCCGGCCAGGCGTCCCGGGTCCGGAGCGCCTGCGGCCGGGAGTGACTGGGCCGCAGGGACGGAGGCCGGGCAACGGGCCGGGGCGGCCGATCCCTCGACGCCCGCGGGACGGCCTTCCTGGGCGACCGACCCGACGACCGGCTGGGAGAGCGACCCGAGTGGGGAGTTCACGTCCGAGCGGCGTGCCGGCTCCGCGTCGCGCACCACCGGCACCACCGGCTCCACCCGTCCCGACCACACCGGCGACTGGGCCACCGGCTTGGACCGCAGCGGCGACAACAGCCGGGGCAGTGACGACTGGGCCAGCGGCTTGGACCGCAGCGGCGACAACGGCCGGGGCGGCGACGACTGGGCCAGTGGTTCGGGGCGCGGTGCTGACAACGGCCGGGGTGGCGGTGACTGGGCCAGTTCGGACCGCGGCGGTTCGGATCGCGGTGGGGACTGGGGTGGGGCGGACCGCGGCGGGCCGGGTGGCCGCAGCGAAGACCGGGGTGGGCTCGGCGGGCGCAGCGAAGACCGGGGTGGGCTCGGCGGCCGCAGTGAAGACCGGGGTGGGCTCGGCGGGCGCGGCGAGGACGTCGAGCGGGCCGGGGATCGTGGCCGGGGGGAGCGGGGCGGGTTCGGCGGGGGTGTGCCGGGGCAGCGACAGCGGGCGCGGGACATGGTGTTCGACGACGATGTGGCGCCTCTGGAGCTCAACCTCGACGAGGAGCCCAAGAATCCCGACCAGAAGTCGCGGCGGTTCCTGCGTCGCGGCAAGTAGCGACGAACAACCACACGAGGGGCGGATCCGGTCACACGAACCGGAACCGCCCCCGTGTGTTGTGGGGTCAGTGCCAGCCGGGCATCGGGTACGCGGACAGCAGCTCGCGGACCTCGGCGGCGATCGTGTCCAAGGCGTCGTCGTCGGACTTGACGGCGGCGTCGACGGCGCGGGAGATCCAGTCGGCGACCTGGGGCATCTGGGCCTCGGTGAGGCCGCGGGTGGTGAGGGCGGGCGTGCCGATGCGCAGGCCGGAGGGGTCGAAGGGCTTGCGGGTGTCATACGGGACGGTGTTGTAGTTCGTCTCGATGCCGGCGCGGTCGAGGGCGCGGGCGGCGGGCTTGCCGCCGATGTTCTTGCCGGTGAGGTCGATCAGGATGAGGTGGTTGTCGGTGCCGCCGGAGACCAGGTCGAAGCCGCGCTCCAGCAGGGCGGCGGCGAGGGCGCGGGCGTTGGCGACGATCTGGTGGGCGTAGGCGCGGAACGACGGCTGGGCCGCCTCGCGGAGCGCGACGGCGATGCCCGCGGTCGTGTGGTTGTGCGGGCCGCCCTGCAGGCCTGGGAAGACGGCCTTGTCGATCGCCTTGGCGTACTCCGCGGTGGAGAGGAGCATCGCGCCGCGAGGGCCGCGGAGGGTCTTGTGGGTGGTGGTCGTGATGACGGAGGCGTGGCCGACGGGGGAGGGGTGCGCACCGCCGGCGATGAGGCCCGCGATGTGCGCGACGTCGGCGACGAGGACCGCGCCGACCTCGCGGGCGATCTCGGCGAAGCGCGGGAAGTCGATGGTGCGGGGGATGGCCGTGCCGCCGGAGAAGATCAGCTTCGGGCGTTCCCGCAGGGCGATGTCGCGGACCTCGTCGAAGTCGATGAGGCCGTCGGACCGGCGGACCGTGTACTGCACGGGGCGGAACCACGCGCCGGTCGCCGAGACGGACCAGCCGTGGGTGAGGTGGCCGCCCATCGGCAGGGCCATGCCCATGACGGTGTCGCCGGGGGCGGCCAGGGCCATGTAGACGGCGAGGTTCGCGGGGGAGCCGGAGTAGGGCTGCACGTTGGCGTGCTCGACGCCGAAGACCGACTTGGCGCGGGCGATCGCCAGCTCCTCGATCGGGTCGATGAAGCGCTGGCCCTCGTAGTACCGCTTGCCGGGGTAGCCCTCGGAGTACTTGTTGGTGAGGACGGTGCCGGTCGCTTCGAGGACGGCCTGGGAGACGTAGTTCTCGGAGGCGATCATCCGCAGCGTGTCGTGCTGCCGGGCGGCCTCGCGCTGGATCAGGTCCGCGAGGTCGGGGTCGGCCGAGGTGATCGACGGCAGGGCGGGAACATGCATGGGGCTTCCTCCCATACGGGTGACCGTGACACCCAGGCGCGCGGTGCCAGCGATGCAGGAAGCTCCCCGGTGGTCGGTTCCACCTTGATGTGCGCCAGTCGCAGTACCAGCGATGCTAGTGCACGACCGGGCAGAAACCCCGGGCCAATCCGATCGAACTGGCCCGGGGTGACGACCGTTACGGCACCTTGCGGTAGGCGCCGTCGCTGGCCGCGGTGGCCATCGACGCATACGCGCGCAGCGCCGCCGAGACGGGTCGCTGCCGGTCCAGCGGCGTGTACGGCCGCTCGCGCTTCTCCTGCGCGACGCGGCGCGCGGTCAGCACGTCCTCGTCGACGATGAGGCTGATCGAGCGGTGCGGGATGTCGATCTCGATCCGGTCGCCGTCCTCGACGAGGGCGATGAGCCCGCCGCCGGCCGCCTCGGGCGAGATGTGACCGATGGAGAGGCCGGAGGTGCCGCCGGAGAAGCGGCCGTCGGTGATGAGCGCGCAGGCGCGCCCCAGGCCCCGCCCCTTCAGGAACGACGTCGGGTAGAGCATCTCCTGCATGCCCGGCCCGCCCTTCGGGCCCTCGTACCGGATGACCACCACGTCACCGGGGACGACCTCCTTGGCGAGGATGCCGTCCACCGCGGACTCCTGCGACTCGAAGACCCGTGCCGTGCCGTGGAAGACGAGGTTCTCCTCGGGCACGCCGGCGGTCTTGACGACGCAGCCGTCGGGGGCGATGTTGCCGAACAGGATCGCGAGGCCGCCGTCGGCGCTGTAGGCGTGCTCCTTGGAGCGGATGCAGCCCTCGGCGGCGTCGGTGTCGAGCGTCGCCCAGCGGTTGGACGTGGAGAACGGCTCGACGGTGCGGACCCCGCCGGGCGCGGCGTGGAAGAGCTCGAGCGCGGTGTCGGAAGCGGTCCCGGAACGGATGTCCCATTCGGCCAGCCAGCTGGACAGGTCGGGCGAGTGAACGCTGCGGACCCCGTCCCGGAGCAGGCCCGCGCGGTTGAGCTCGCCGAGGATGGCAGGGATGCCGCCGGCGCGGTGGACGTCCTCCATGTGGTACTTGGGGCTGTTGGGCGCGACCTTCGACAGGCACGGCACCCGGCGGGAGATGCCGTCGATGTCGGCGACGCTGAAGTCGACCTCGGCCTCGCGGGCGGCCGCGAGCAGGTGCAGGACGGTGTTGGTGGACCCGCCCATGGCGACGTCGAGGGCGACCGCGTTCTCGAACGCCTCGCGGGTGGCGATCGCGCGCGGCAGTACCGACGCGTCATCACCCTCGTAGTACTGCTTGCACAGCTCGACGACGAGCGAGCCGGCCCGCTCGAAGAGGGCCTTGCGGGCGCTGTGGGTGGCGAGGGTGGAGCCGTTGCCGGGCAGGGCGAGGCCGATCGCCTCGGTGAGGCAGTTCATCGAGTTGGCGGTGAACATGCCGGAGCAGGAGCCGCAGGTCGGGCAGGCGGAGCGCTCGATCTGGCCCAGCTGCTCGTCGGTGACCGCCTCGTTGGCGGAGGCGATCATCGCGTCGATGAGGTCGAGCTTGGCGTGCACGACGCCCTCGATCGCGACGGTCTTTCCGGCTTCCATGGGGCCGCCGGAGACGAAGACGGTGGGGATGTTGAGGCGGAGCGCGGCGAGCAGCATGCCGGGCGTGATCTTGTCGCAGTTGGAGATGCACACGAGCGCGTCGGCGCAGTGCGCCTGCACCATGTACTCGACGGCGTCGGCGATGAGCTCGCGGCTGGGCAGCGAGTAGAGCATCCCGCCGTGGCCCATGGCGATGCCGTCGTCGACGGCGATGGTGTTGAACTCCTTGGCGACCCCACCGGCCTCGGCGACCGCGTCCGCGACGATGATCCCGAGGTTGCGCAGGTGGACATGGCCCGGCACGAACTGCGTGAAGCTGTTGGCGATGGCGACGATGGGCTTACCGAAATCTGCGTCGGTCATGCCGGTGGCGCGCCAGAGGGCGCGTGCGCCGGCCATGTTGCGACCAGAAGTGGAGGTTTTGGATCGCAGCTCGGGCATACTTGTGAGTCTGACACGTTCCAGATCGTGGGACCGGTTGACTCGGGCGGTGAGATGCGCAAGAGTGGGGGAATGTCGTCGAGGTCGCTGCGAGTACTTATCATCTAGCGCGCCGACGCCTGCCGTCAGCGCGCTAGCCCCTCGTGCATCGCACGGAGGGGTTTTTTCATGTCCAAGCCAGTCCGAGCCGCGACCAAGACACCATTCGAGCGAAAGTGCGAAATGCGATGACGAGACCCACGCCTGAAGTCCTCGCCCACCGAGCGCACCCGGCCGCACCCGCCGCTCCGGCGACGCCGCCGGGCTCCACCGCGCCGGCCGCCGCCGACCGGTCGGACAAGACGGCCGTAGAGAAGAAGCCGGAGCTTCTGACCGGCGCTCAGGTGCTGGTGCGGTCGCTCGAGGCGCTCGGCGCGGACGTCGTCTTCGGCATTCCCGGCGGCGCGATCCTCCCCGCGTACGACCCGCTGTTCGACTCCGAGTCCGTCAGGCACATCCTGGTCCGCCACGAGCAGGGCGCCGGGCACGCCGCGACCGGCTACGCGCAGGCCACCGGCAAGGTCGGCGTCTGCATGGCGACGTCCGGCCCGGGCGCGACCAACCTGGTCACGCCGATCGCCGACGCGTACATGGACTCCGTCGCGATGGTCGCGATCACCGGCCAGGTCGCCTCGGCCTCCATCGGCACCGACGCGTTCCAGGAAGCCGACATCGCCGGGATCACGCTGCCGATCACCAAGCACAACTACCTGGTCAAGACCGGCGAGGAGCTGCCGCGGATCCTGGCCGAGGCGTTCCACCTGGCCTCGACCGGCCGCCCCGGCCCGGTCCTCGTCGACATCCCCAAGGACGTGCTGGTCAAGCAGACGACGTTCAAGTGGCCGCCGACGCTGGACCTGCCCGGCTACCACCCGACGCTGCACCCGCACGGCAAGCAGATCCGTGAGGCGGCCCGGCTCATCGCCGCCGCGAAGCGGCCCGTGCTCTACGTCGGCGGCGGCGTCATCAAGGCCCACGCGTCGGAGGTGCTGCGCAAGCTCGCCGAGCTGACCGGCGCGCCGGTCGTCACGACGCTGATGGCCCGCGGCGCGTTCCCCGACTCGCACCCGCAGCACCTGGGCATGCCCGGCATGCACGGCAGCGTCGGCGCCGTCTACGCGCTGCAGAAGGCCGACCTGCTGATCACCCTCGGCGCCCGCTTCGACGACCGGGTCACCGGCGACCTGAGCACGTTCGCGCCGAACGCGCTGGTCATCCACGCCGACATCGACCCCGCCGAGATCGGCAAGAACCGGGTGGCGGACGTGCCGATCGTCGGCGACGCCAAGCACGTCATCGAGGAGCTGATCGGCGCCGTCACCGCAGAGCACACCGCGGGGCACAAGGTCGCGCTGACCGACTGGTGGGCGACGCTGGACGACATCCGCGGCCGGTACCCCCTCGGATACGAGGAGCCGTCCGACGGCACCCTTGCCCCGCAGTACGTCATCGAACGCATCGGCGCGATCGTCGGTCCCGAGGCGATCTACACCGCCGGGGTCGGCCAGCACCAGATGTGGGCCGCGCAGTTCGTGAAGTACGAGCACCCGGCGACCTGGCTCAACTCCGGCGGTCTCGGCACGATGGGCTACGCGGTGCCCGCCGCGATGGGCGCCAAGGTCGGCCGGCCCGACAAGGTCGTCTGGGCGATCGACGGCGACGGCTGCTTCCAGATGACCAACCAGGAGCTCGCCACCTGCGCCCTGGAAGGCATCCCGATCAAGGTCGCCGTCATCAACAACGGCAACCTCGGCATGGTCCGGCAGTGGCAGACGCTCTTCTACGACCAGCGGTACTCCAACACCGAGCTGGGCACCCACAAGCACCGCATCCCCGACTTCGTGAAGCTCGCCGACGCGCTCGGCTGCGTCGGCCTGCGCTGCGAGAGCAAGCAGGACGTCGACGCCACGATCGAGGCGGCGATGAAGGTCACCGACCAGCCGGTCGTCATCGACTTCGTCGTCGGCAAGGACGCCATGGTGTGGCCGATGGTCGCCGCCGGCACCAGCAACGACGAGATCATGTTCGCCCGCGGGGTCGCGCCCAAGTTCGATAAGGACGACGTCTGAGATGACCACCCACACCCTGTCAGTCCTGGTGGAGAACAAGCCGGGCATCCTCGCGAGGGTCGCCGGCCTGTTCGCCCGCCGTGGCTTCAACATCGACTCCCTCGCGGTCGGTGAGACCGAGCACCCCGAGGTCTCCCGGATGACGATCGTCGTCAACGCCGAGGACAGCCCGCTCGAGCAGGTGACCAAGCAGCTCAACAAGCTGGTGCAGGTCCTGAAGATCGTCGAGCTCGACGGCAACGCCAGCGTCCAGCGCGAGCTGCTGCTGGTGAAGGTGCGCGCCGAGCGGCCGGTCCGCTCTCAGGTCCTGGAGACGGTGAACCTGTTCCGGGCCCGCGTGGTCGACGTCTCGCCGGACGCCCTCACGATCGAGGCCACCGGCACGTCGGAAAAACTGGACGCGCTGCTCCGGGACCTGGAGCCGTTCGGTATCAAGGAAATGGTCCAGTCCGGCGTCGTGGCCATCGGCCGTGGCTCCCGCTCCATCACCACGGGCCCGGCGCTGCGCGCCGCGTCCTGACAAATGTTGAAAGGAAACACAATGTCCGCCGAGGTGTTCTACGACGACGACGCCGACCTGTCGTTGATCCAGGGCCGCAAGGTCGCGGTCCTCGGTTACGGCAGCCAGGGCCACGCCCACGCGCTGTCCCTGCGTGACTCCGGTGTCGACGTCCGCGTCGGCCTTCCGGAGGGTTCCAAGAGCCGGGCGAAGGCGGAGGAGCAGGGCCTGCGGGTCCTCTCGCCGGCCGAGGCCTCCGCCGAGGCGGACGTCATCATGATCCTGGCGCCCGACACCGCGCAGCGCTCCCTCTACACCGAGTCGGTCGAGCCGCACCTGACCGCCGGCAAGGCGCTGTTCTTCGGTCACGGTCTCAACATCCGGTACGGGTTCATCACGCCCCCCGCCGACGTCGACGTCGCGATGGTCGCCCCGAAGGGCCCGGGCCACCTGGTCCGCCGCCAGTTCGTGGACGGCAAGGGCGTGCCGTGCCTCGTCGCGGTCGAGCAGGACGCGACCGGAAACGCGTTCGCCCTCGCCCTCGCGTACGCGGCCGGCATCGGCGGCACCCGTGCCGGCGCCATCAAGACCACGTTCAAGGAGGAGACCGAGACCGACCTGTTCGGCGAGCAGGCGGTCCTCTGCGGCGGCGCCTCGGCGCTCGTCCAGACCGGTTTCGAGGTGCTCACCGAGGCGGGCTACGCCCCGGAGATCGCCTACTTCGAGTGCCTCCACGAGCTCAAGCTGATCGTGGACCTCATGTACGAGGGCGGCATCGCCCGGATGCGCTACAGCGTGTCCGACACCGCCGAGTACGGCGACTACTCCCGCGGCCCGCGCGTCGTCGACGCCCGGACCAAGGAGGAGATGAAGAAGATCCTCGCCGAGATCCAGTCGGGCGAGTTCGCCCGCGAGTGGATCGCCGAGGACGACGCCGGCCGCCCCAACTTCACCAAGCTCCGCGAGCAGGGTGCGGCGCACCCGATCGAGGAGACCGGCCAGAAGCTGCGCTCGATGATGAGCTGGGTCGACCGGCCCATCACCGAGACGGCCTGACATCTGGGAAGGGGGGCCTCGGCCCCCCTTCTTCGTTACGCGCGCGCCGCGTTCGCGTGGATCGCGTCCCGGATGAACTGCGCCAGACCCGGGTGGTCCGTGTCGTAGTTCGCCGTGAAGCGCGGGTCCGCGACGTACATGTCGCCGAGGCCGCGGTGGAGCTCACTGCCGCAGTCGTAGAACCAGCGGCTGAGGTGCTGCCGGTGCGCCTCGGCCAGATCCATCGCCAGCTCCCCCTGCGCCGGCTCGCCGTCGACGAACGCCCTGGTGAACGCCGCCGTGTTCGCGGCCGCCTCGGCCTTGATGCGTTCCCAGTCCTGCGGCGTGTACTTCGCGGTCCGCTCCGCCGACTGCCGGTAGGCCTCGGTCTGGCCCCACCGCTGCTCGGCCTCTTCCGCGTAGGGATTCTCCATCTTCGTCTCCTTTGCTGCGTCGGTACGACCAGCGTCAGGTCTCCAGTGGCAGGAGAGTCAAGCGGACCCTTCGGGTGCGCCAGGGGCTTCAGAAGGGGCAGGTCGGGTCGTTGCCGGCCGGTCACCCGAACGGGCAGCTGTGATCGCGCTCACGTCCGCGCGGGGACGGGCGGTCGCGGCCCCGGGCCTACCATCGGCGGAAGAGGCCGCCCCGCCCGGTCCCGTCGCCGTTCCACGTGCGTGGCGTGCAGTGCCGCGCGCCTCGCATCGACGCCAGCCGAAGCCCGAGAGTCGAGGTCCGTATGACCCTCCCTCCTGAACGCCCGGTGGTGCTGATCGCCGAGGAGCTCGCTCCTTCCGCCCTAGAGGTGCTCGCCGACGACTACGAGGTCCGTCACATCGACGGCACCGACCGTCCGGCGCTGCTCAAGTCACTCGCCGACGCCAGCGCGATCATCGTGCGCAGCGCCACCCAGGTCGACGCCGAGGCCGTCGCCGCCGCGCCGAGGCTCAAGGTCGTCGCCCGCGCCGGCGTCGGCCTCGACAACGTCGACGTCCCCGCCGCCACCGCCCGCGGTGTCATGGTCGTCAACGCGCCGACGTCCAACATCGTCTCCGCCGCCGAGCAGGCCGTCGCGCTGCTGCTCGCCGTCGCCCGCAACACCGCCGCCGCCTCCGCCGCGCTGAAGGCGGGGGAGTGGAAGCGGTCCAAGTACACCGGCGTCGAGCTGTCCGGCAAGGTCGTCGGCGTCGTCGGCCTCGGCCGCATCGGCGTGCTGTTCGCCCAGCGGATTGCGGCGTTCGGGGTCCGGCTCGTCGCGTACGACCCCTACATCCAGCCGGCCCGTGCGGCCGCCCTCGGCGTGCGCCTGCTCGGCCTCGACGAGCTGCTGCGCGAGAGCGACTTCATCTCGATCCACCTGCCGAAGACCCCGGAGACCGTCGGCCTCATCGGCGCCCGTGAGCTGGGCATCGTCAAGCCGGGTGTGAGGATCATCAACGCGGCCCGCGGCGGCCTCGTCGACGAGCAGGCCCTCGCCGACGCGATCGCCGACGGCCGGGTCGCCGGTGCCGGCATCGACGTCTTCGCCAAGGAGCCATGCGTCGCTTCGCCACTGTTCGCGTTCGACAACGTGGTCGCCACCCCGCACCTGGGCGCGTCGACGGTCGAGGCGCAGGACAAGGCCGGGCTGGCCGTCGCCCGCAGCGTCAAGCTGGCGCTGGACGGCGAGTTCGTCCCCGACGCGGTCAACGTCCAGGTCGGCGGCGTCGTCGCCGAGGAGGTGCGGCCGCTGCTGCCGCTCGCGGAGAAGCTCGGCCGGGCCTTCACCGCGGTCGCCGGCGGGATCGCCTCGGCCGTCACCGTCGAGGTGCACGGCGAGGTGGCGCATCACGACGTGTCGGTGCTGAAGCTCGCCGCGACGAAAGGCCTGTTCAGCAGCGTCGTCGCAGAGCAGGTCACCTATGTGAACGCACCGCATCTGGCGGCCGATCGGGGGGTCGAGGTGGCCCTCGCGGTGTTCACCGAGTCCGCCGATCAGACCAACCTGGTGACCGTGCGCGGTGTACTGCCCGACGGCAGGGTAGCCTCCGTGTCCGGCACGTATGTCGCGGGACCGCGAGAGGCCCTGAAGCTGACGGAGATCGACGGCTTCAGCCTCGAGCTCGCCGCGGAGGGTGTGCTGCTGTTCTTCCGATATGCCGACCGCCCCGGCGTCGTCGGATTGGTGGGGTCGATACTGGGGACTGCGGGGGTCAACATCGCGGCGATGCAGGTCGCCCGGCGCGAAGCCGGCGGCGAGGCGCTGATGACGCTGACCGTCGACCAGTCCGTGCACGCGGACCTGCTCAACGAGGCCCAGCAGGCCATCGGCGCCACGGCGGCGAGCACGGTCGACCTGTCGGGCGAGTAAGACGTTCCTCCTAGGGGGCGGGGAGAGTGGCGGCTCTCCCTGCCCCCGTCTTATTTCATCCGCTGTCCATTGTTTGAGATGCGCGTCCACGCTCTAGGACAAGCGCGTACCGTGGGCAGGTCCGAGGAAAGGGGCACAGTGGTGGCGAAGATCGCGGTCGTGGCCGGGGACGGCATCGGGACCGAAGTGGTGGCGCAGGCGCTCAAGGTCCTGCGGGTCATCCTTCCGGACGTCGAGACGACCGACTATGACCTCGGCGCCGCCCGCTACCACCGCACCGGCGAGGTGCTGCCCGACAGCGTCCTGGAGGAGCTGCGCGGCCACGACGCCATCCTGCTCGGCGCCGTCGGCGACCCGACCGTCCCGCCGGGCGTGCTGGAGCGCGGCCTGCTGCTGAAGCTGCGGTTCGACTTCGACCAGTACGTGAACCTGCGCCCGTCGCGCCTGTGGCCCGGCACCACCAGCCCGCTCGCCGGCGTGAAGCCCGGCGAGATCGACCTCGTGGTCGTCCGCGAGGGCACCGAGGGCCTCTACGTCGGGGCCGGCGGCAACCTGCACCCGGGCACGCCCGCCGAGGTCGCCACCGAGGAGAGCCTCAACACCCGCCACGGCGTCGAGCGGGTCATCCGCGACGCGTTCGCCCGGGCCGCGAAGCGTGAGCGGCGCAAGGTGACCCTGGTGCACAAGACCAACGTGCTCACCCACGCCGGTGGCCTGTGGGCCCGCACGTTCAACGCGGTGAAGGCCGAGTTCCCGGACATCGAGACCGAGTACCAGCACGTCGACGCCGCCGCCATGTTCCTGGTGAGCAACCCGCAGCGCTACGACGTCGTCGTCACCGACAACCTCTTCGGCGACATCCTGACCGACATCGCGGCCGCCGTCACGGGCGGTATCGGCCTCGCGGCCAGCGGCTCGATCAACCCCGAGCGCGCCTTCCCGTCGATGTTCGAGCCGGTCCACGGCTCCGCGCCGGACATCGCCGGCAAGGGCATCGCCGACCCGTCCGCCGCCGTGCTGTCCACGGCGCTGCTGCTGGACCACCTCGGCCACCCCGAGGCCGCCGAGAAGGTCACCGCCGCCGTGGGCGCTTCGGTGGCCGCCCGCACGCCCGGATCGGTGCTGTCCACCGAGGCGATCGGCGACCAGCTCGCCGAAGCCGTGGCCTGAATGCGGTTGAACGACCGTTCGGGGTAAGTTGCAGACACGACGCGCAACTGGAGGCAGACCATGAACGGCGGGGAAACGCTCGACTTCGAGATCCGTCCCAACCCGGCGCCGGTGAGCGCCGCGGAGCGGTCCGCGCTGCTCACCAACCCCGGCTTCGGGCGGATCTTCACCGACCACATGGTCACGGTGCGCTATGCCGAGGGCAAGGGCTGGTATGACGCCCGCGTCGAGGCCCGCGCGCCGATCCCCATGGACCCGGCGACCGCCGTCCTGCACTACGCGCAGGAGATCTTCGAGGGGCTGAAGGCCTACCGCGCGGCCGACGGCGGCGTCACGCTCTTCCGCCCCGACGCCAACGCCGACCGCTTCCAGCAGTCGGCGGCCCGCATGGCCATGGCGCCCGTGCCGCAGCAGCTGTTCCTGGACGCGCTCAGCGAGCTGATCCGGGTCGACCGCGACTGGGTCCCCTCCGACCCCGAGGGCAGCCTCTACCTGCGCCCGTTCCAGTACGCGAGCGAGGTCTTCCTCGGCGTCAAGCCCTCCTCCGAGTATCTGTTCCTGGTCATCGCCTCCCCGGTCGGCAGCTACTTCAAGGGCGGCGTCAAGCCCGTCAGCGTCTGGGTCTCCCGCGACTACACGCGCGCCGCCCCGGGCGGCACCGGCGCGGCCAAGTGCGGCGGCAACTACGCCGCCAGCCTCGTCGCCCAGGCGGAGGCCATCGAGCACGGCTGCGACCAGGTCGTCTTCCTCGACGCCGTCGAGCAGCACTACGTCGACGAGCTCGGCGGCATGAACGTCTTCTACGTCTTCGACGACGGCAGCCTGCTCACGCCGCCGCTGACCGGCACGATCCTGCCCGGCATCACGCGCGAGTCCGTGCTGCGGCTCGCCGGCGACCAGGGTATGACCGTCCGCGAGGAGCCGTACTCGTACGAGCAGTGGCAGGCCGACGCGCGCAGCGGCCGCCTGCGGGAGGCCTTCGCCTGCGGGACCGCCGCCGTCATCACCCCGATCGGCGTCGTGCGTGACCGCGACGGCGAGTTCACGATCGCCGACGGCGCCGCGGGCAAGGTCACGATGGACCTGCGGGAGAGCCTGGTCGGCATCCAGCGCGGCACCGCTGCGGACCCGCACGGCTGGGTGCACCGCGTCCTGTAGCACCCGCGTGTTACGGGCGTTCGTACTGTCGGGCTTCTGTCAGGCGCGTGCTGGTTCGCCGGTTTTGGCCGGGTTTGTTACGCGGACCAGCGGCCCAGGTTGGACGTCCGCCCGTAGCTGGGGCGGACGCCGCGTGGGGTCGGCCGCTCGTACGCCAGCAGCAACGCCTCCTCGGCGAGCTGCGCGTCCGGGCACGGCCAGAACGCCTTGCATTCGCAGAAGTTGTCGGTCCGCGGCTTGTGCGCGTCGTGCAGCGCCCGAGCGACGCGCCACAGCATCGGATCAGCGCAGCCGAACGGAGGCTCGAGCGGCGGCTCACCCCCCGCCTCGCCACCGGATCCCGGCGGAACACCCTCGTCGATCATTTTCCGTCGCCCCCAGGCTCCATGTCCCACCGCCGCCGGCCCGCGTTCCGGCGACTGCTGCCGAAACGGTAACCGCCGATCCCGCCCCGGCGCAGACACGCTGTGCGCAACTTGCACGACCGGGCGACACCGTCCCCCTGCGCTACCGGGTCCGACCAGGACAAACACCCCACGGCCCGACCAAAACCCCACCCGAACCGGCAGCCCACAACGACCCGAAAAGTGTCATACCTCGGCGATAGGTTCGATGCCATCGGGGGTGCTCTACGGGGGAGGTGGTGGTTGCTATCCGCGTGCGGGTTCGCTGATCCCGTCTGGGGGTCAGGCCAGCGCGGAGGCGGGGTTTTCCGCCCGGCTGGGCCGGGCGCCAGGTGGCGTGGTCGCGGTGATGTTCCTCCGGCCGCCGTTCTCGCATGGTCCAGTGCCGTCGAGGGCGTCGTCCGGTGCTTCCACACCGTCGTCGGCTTTCACGATCCGTCCACCACACACCGGCCGCCGCCGTCGCGCTCGCCGCCGTGGTTCACGACCGGCGCAACGGACCTGGCCGCGGGTTTGGCTTCCGTCGTCGCGGGTTTCTCTGTGGGTCGGGGCCGTGGTTGGGGGGATCGAAGTCGCGTGGGGGCTGTCCGGGCGGCCAAGGTTGTCCTTCGATCATGGTGGCGGTCGGCTCTCGTCGTCACCGTCCTTGCTGTGGTCGCGGTGATGTTCCTCCGGCCGCCGTTCTCGCATGGTCCAGTGCCGTCGAGGGCGTCGTCCGGTGCTTCCACACCGTCGTCGGCTTTACGACCCGTCCACCACACACCGGCCGCCGGCGTCGTTGGTTTCAGGACCAGTGCACATCGGGCTGGCTGCGGCGTCGGATTTGCGGGTGTCGTGTGGCTGGTCGCCTGGGGCGAACCTGGGCGGAATGCAGAGTACGGGTGCCGGAGCCGCCACTCCGACACCCGTACAAGAGGAAAGCCCCTAGACGGAAGCTGCCTCTGCATCGAGGGTCACGGCCAACGCGTGAACTACCGCGGCGACGCGCAAACCCTCGTCGACCACTTCGCGGGACACCCCTGCACCACGAAGTGATCTTTCGTGCGATTCCAGGCACACCCCGCACCCGGTGATCGCGGATACTGCTATGGACCACAGCTCGGTGTCGACCGTGCCGACGCCGGGCCAGGTGGTCACCTGGCGGCGCAACCGCGCCGGCAGGTGCTGGTACGCCTCGTCACCGATGAGGTGCTTGGCGCGGAAATATACGTTGTGGACGGCCATGCGCGCGGCAACCGCCTTGGCTGCTTCAACAGCCTCAGGCTTCAGATGATTCCCGGCCTCGGCGAGGATCGAGCGGAACACGAAGGCGCTCCGTGTGGTCATCGCGCAGGAGAGCGCGGTGCCCCACAGCTGCTGCTTGGTGAGCAGCGTGCCGGCGAGGGCGGCGTCGAGGTTCAGCTCGACGTCCTTCGCATACGACGGCAGCGCGGCCTTCAGTGCCTCGATCGACATCAGACCGACGGCCTACCCGGACGGGCCTCACCAACGGTGAGCACAGGAACCTCCTTGGTGCGTTCGCTTGACTGGTTCCAACCTTGACCGACGCTCGTTACGGGGACATGACGAACAGGGTGAATCGTGAAGCAGATCACCTGGGTTCTCAGAATTCGGAATCACATGTCACGGATCGCGCGGTCGTGGCAAGCTACCCAACGTGACTCGGCTCATTATTGGCCCTTAGCGCGACCAGCATCCCCTCGCTGGCCGCGCAGACCTCTCGCATTCGCGAGGGGTCTTTTTGTTGGTCCACCCGCCGGTAGCCGCCAGGGCCGCCCAGGGCCGCCCAGAAGCAAAATCCCCAAGCCCAAAGCCAGGAGAAGACCATGCAGGTGTACGACACCACGCTGCGCGACGGGGCCCAGCGCGAGGCGATCAGCTACTCAGTCGTCGACAAGCTGGCGGTCGCCCGGCTGCTCGACGAGTTCGGCGTCGGGTTCATCGAGGGCGGCTGGCCGGGAGCGATGCCGAAGGACACGGAGTTCTTCCGGAGAGCCAGGACCGAGCTGGACCTCAAGCACGCGGTGTTCGTCGCGTTCGGGGCCACCCGCAAGGCCGGCGTCCGGGTGCAGGACGACCAGCAGGTGCGGGCGCTGCTCGACGCGGAGACGCCGGCCGTGACCCTGGTCGCCAAGTCCGACCTGCGGCACGTGGAGCGGGCCCTGCGCACCACGGCGGAAGAGAACCTGGCGATGGTCCACGACACCGTCGCATACCTGGTGGCCGAGGGGCGGCGGGTGTTCCTGGACCTGGAGCACTTCTTCGACGGGTACACCTTCGACCCGGAGTACACCGCGAAGGTCGCCGCGACCGCGCTCGCCGCCGGCGCCGAGAAGGCGGTCATGTGCGACACGAACGGCGGGATGCTGCCGTCGCTGATCACCAGGGCGATCGGCGAGGTCAAGGGCAGGCTCTCGGTCGCGCTCGGGATCTCCGAGGCCGAGGCGGTCGACCGGCTCGGCATCCACTGCCAGAACGACACCTCGTGCGCGGTCGCCAACACGGTCGCCGCCGTCGAGGCGGGCGTCCCGCACTTCCAGTGCACCGCGAACGGCTACGGCGAGCGGCCCGGCAACGCCGACCTCTTCGCCGTGGTCGGCAACCTTCAGCTGAAGCTCGGCATGCCGGTCCTACCGGACGGGTGCGTCGAGCAGATGGTGCGCGTCTCGCACGCCATCGCAGAGATCGCAAACATCGCACCCGACACCCACCAGGCTTATGTCGGGTCGTCAGCGTTCGCTCACAAGGCGGGCCTGCACGCGAGCGCGATCAAAGTGGATCCCGTGCTCTACAACCACATCGACCCGGTCGTCGTGGGCAATGACATGCGGATCCTTGTCACCGAGATGGCCGGACGGGCCAGCATCGAGCTCAAGGCACGCGAGCTCGGCGTCGACCTGTCCGGTCATCCGGAGGCGCTGTCGCGGGTCACGACCCGCGTGAAGGACCTGGAGGCGCGGGGCTGGTCGTTCGAGGCCGCCGACGCGTCGTTCGAGCTGCTGGCCCGCGCCGAGCTCGCCGACGGTGCGGTGCCGAAGCCGTTCGCGCTGGAGTCGTACCGCGTCATCGTCGAGCACCGCGAGGACGGCGCCGTGGTGTCGGAGGCGACGGTGAAGGTCCGCGTCCGGGGTGAGCGGATCATCGCGACGGCGGAGGGCAACGGCCCGGTCAACGCCCTCGACGAGGCGCTGCGGGTGGCGCTGACCCGGCACTACCCCGAGCTGTCGCGCTTCGAGCTGGCCGACTACAAGGTCCGCATCCTCGAGGGCAGCCACGGCACGGGTGCCGTCACGCGGGTGCTGGTCGAGACGCGTTCGACGGGGGAGGACTGGACGACCGTCGGCGTCCACGAGAACGTCGTGGAGGCGAGCTGGACCGCGCTGGTCGACGCGCTGAGCTACGGCCTGTCCCGCCAGGTGCGGGTGTAGCGAACCCGAAGGGTGGGGCCGTCAGCGGCCCCACCCGTCACGGGCACTTGTTCTGCCGGAAGGCGGTCAGTGATGCTGCGTCCGGCTCGAACTTCCACTGGCCGTTCTGATACTTGATGGTGTTGGTGCCGCTCGCCGCGGCCCCGGTCGCCGGCGTCCGCGTCCACTTGACCGTGGCCGTGGAGTCGTCGACCGGTGTCACGCCGGTGACCAGGTAGTCGCCCTGCAGCCCGGTGCAGGTCGACACCAGGTCGACGTAGGCGTCCTTGTTGATGGCCGACTGCGCGGTGTCGGTCCAGAGCTCCCAGGCTCCGGCCCAGTCGCCGGATGACAGGTTTTCGAACACCTGCTCCGCCGTGACCTGCGCGGTCTGTGGGTCCTGCGGCTGTGCGGTCACCTCTACCGTCGGACGGTCGGCGGACGGTGACTCGCCCGAGTCATCCTTCTTGTCCGAGCAGCCCGCAAGGACGCTCGTCAGCACAACCGGCGCGATGACGGCGAGCGCGATGCCGCGGAAGGTTCGTGTCACCCATCTGCTCCAACGTGGTTCTGTCGGGGCGTTCCGCCCGATCCGTACGTGAAGGTACTCCCGGCCAACGAACCGCGTATAGCCGGAGGTACGCGCGAGTGATCTTTCGGGCGCCATTCGGCATGATCGGACAGGTCAGGCGTCGGCCTTTGGGAGCACCAGCTCGGCGAAGACGGCCTTGTGGTCGGTCCCCGCGATCTTGTGGATCACGACCTTCCGCACCCCGACGCGCTCATCGGTCAGCACGTGGTCGAGCGTCACGCCCGGGATGAACCACCGATCGTCGTAGGGCCACGACGTGTCGAGCCCGGCGCCGACGACGTCCGCGGCGTCGTGGTAGCCCTTCGCGAGCACATCGCGGAGCGCCTCGTGGTCGAGCGTCGCGTTGAAGTCGCCGATGAGCAGGTTGACCGGTCCGGCCGGGGTGGCGGCCGGCTGCGCGGCCAGATCCGACACCCAGCAGGAGTCTCGGGAGCCGTCCGACGGGGCGCACGGGTGCACCGACTCGACGTGCAGCTCGAGGGCGCCCGGGACCCGTACACCGGCCTGCGCCTGACCGAAGTCGGACGTGAACCGCCGGTATCCCTTGTCGGTGAGCGGGAAGCGGCTGTAGACGGCCGAGCCGCTCACGCCGGGGCGCGGGTAGGACACCGCGTTGGGCAGCAGCTGCTCCAGGCCGGCCCGGCGCAGCGCGGTGCGCGCCTCGTCGGTGTACTCCTGCACGGCGAGCAGGTCGACGGAGCCCGCGCGCACGAGGCCGACGATGCGGTCGGGGTCGGCGCGGCCGATGAGCATGTTGACGCTCATGACCCGCAGCGTCGGCCCCTCGGTCGTGCCCGCGTCGCCGTCGGAGATCCAGCGGGGCAGCACGCACGCCGCGAACGCGACGGTCACCACCGCCGCCGCGACCGCCGGCCAGATCCGCTTCGTCAGCAGGGCGATCGCCAGCGGTACCAGCGAAACAACCGCGACATAAGGGGTGAACGCGATCAGCTGGACCGTCGGAAAGCCACTCTCCAAGCCGAACACCCGGGCCGCCGCCCACGCCGCGAAGGGCGCGATGAGCAGCCACAGCAGCACGGTCAGCCACGGCCGCCGCCGCCGGGAGATCTCGGCGGCGGGCGCGAACTCCTCGGTGCTGACCATTCCGCCAGGGTAGGCGAGGCGCGCCAGCCGGCCCGGTCCCTGCTGAGAATCTTCACAGAACCCGCCGGCGGCCTACTACGCTGCGCAGGTGTATCCGGTCATCGTGCGGCTCGGCCCGGTCGCGATCCTGACCCACGACGTGTGCGTGGCGGCCGGCATCGCGGTCGCGGCGCTGGTCTTCCTGTGGGAGGTCCGCCGCCGCCGGGCGCAGGACGACCGGCTCTGGTACGTGCTGGCCGGCGCCCTCGTCGGCGGAGCGCTCTTCGCCCGGCTCGGCACGTGGGCGCAGCACCTCGACCCGCGGGACAACGCGTCGCTGCTGGAGCAGTGGGCGTACGGCAACCGCAGCATCCTGTCCGGCCTCGTCGGCGCGTACGTCGGCGCGATCGTGGCCAAGAAGGTGTCCGGCTACCCGTGGCGGACCGGCGACCTCTTCGCCCCCGCCGTCGCGGCTGGGATGGCGGTCGGCCGCGTCGGCTGCCTGCTCGCCGAGCCGCCCGGCACCCCGACCGCCCTGCCGTGGGGCATCACGCTCGACGCGGCGCAGGCCGAGGCGATGCACACGCCCGCCGGCGTGCCGCTGCACCCGTCCTTCGCGTACGAGATCCTCTTCCACGCCGTCGCGTTCGGCGCGCTGCTCGCGCTGCGCCGGAAGGTGACCGCGCCGGGCGCGCTGTTCAAAATCTATCTGGCCGCTTACGCCGCGTTCCGTTTCATGGTGGAGTTCGTGCGGGGCAACGAGGTGGTGTGGGCCGGCCTGACCCGGCCGCAGCTGTTCCTCCTGGCCTGCCTGCCGCTCATCGTGGCGGGCCTCGTCAAGGATCTGGTGCGACAGAAGGAAACGGTGGCCGCATGAATCCGAACTGGACGGTGCCGACGCCGCCGCCGGGCGGGGAGCGCCCGATCCGCGGCAGGAAGGTCGCCGCGGGGCTCGGCATCGCCGCCGCCGCGCAGGTCCTCGTCATCATCATCGGCGTGGTCGTGACGATCGCCTTCGGCGCGTCGGACAACAGCGAGAACGCGCTGCTCGGCGTCTACCTGGAGATGCTGCTGCAGGTGGTGCTGTTCGTCGCGTGCCTGGTGGTCGGCATCGTCTGGATCGTGCGCCGCGACCGGGGCCTCGGCATCGGCATCCTCATCGGCTGGGCGGTCAGCGTCATCGTCTTCCCCATCGCGGGGATCGGCGTCTGCCTCGCCATCGTCAACGCGAACACGGGGACAGCATGAGCACGGGCATGCCGCTTCGCGGGGATCGGATCCACCGGTACGTCAACGCCTTCTGTCCACAGTGCCACGACGAGCGCCCCGACCGTCCACTGGAGACGGTGCAGCGGCTGTCGGGCTGGCTCGCCGAGCGAGACGGCCGGATCTGGCTGGAGCGCGGCTGCCCCTCGCACGGTCTCGTCCGCACGCTGTACGACGAGTCGCCGGAGATCCTGCGGTACCTGGAGCAGTGGACCGCCCCGACGAAGTCGCACGTGCCGGACCTCGCCGGGAACTTCGCGCCCGTGCCGTCGGCGTACCTCGCCGGCCTGCCGGAGATGCAGACCCAGCACACGTGCATCCTGCTCGCGGACCTCACCGACAGCTGCAACCTGCGCTGCCCCACCTGCTTCACCGACTCCTCCCCGGCGATCGAGGGCGTCGTGCCGCTCGCCGAGGTGCTGGCCGGCGTCGACACGAAGCTGTCCCGGGAGAACGGGCGCATCGACGTGCTCATGCTGTCCGGCGGCGAGCCCACGCTGTACCCGCGGCTGGCCGAGCTGCTGCGGGAGGTGTCCGCCCGCAACGTCGTGCGGATCCTCATCAACTCCAACGGCGTGAAGATCGCCCGCGACGACGCGCTGCTGGACCTGCTCACCGAGCACCGCGAGCGGGTCGAGGTCTACCTCCAGTACGACGGCGTCTCCGAGCGCGCCGCCCGCCACCACCGCGGCGCCGACCTGCGCCGCCTCAAGGACCAGGCGGTCGACCGGCTCTCCTCCCGCGGCATCTTCACCACCCTCACCATGACGTGCGCCCTCGGCGTCAACGACGACGAGATCGGCGCCGTCGTGAAGCGCGCGCTCGACACCCCGTACGTCGGCGGCGTCTCCCTGCAGCCGCAGTTCGGGTCCGGTCGTTCGGGTGCGATCGACCCCCTCGACCGTCTCACCCACACCGGCGTCCTGGCCCGCCTCGGCCCGCAGACCGGTGACCAGGTCACCTGGCGCGACCTGACCGCCCTGCCCTGCTCGCACCCGCACTGCTGCTCCGTGGGGTACCTGCTGCGCGACGACGCGGGGGAGTGGCAGTCGATGACCAAGCTCATCGGCCACGACCGCCTCCTGACGTTCCTGGACCTCTCCCCGGACCTCGTCGCCAACCGCATCGCCGACGTCCAGCTCCCGCTGGCGCTGCGGACCGCCGTCAAGGACTCGCTGCTGGGCCTGCTGTCCGAGCAGTCCTCGCTGTCCCACCCCGACGTCGGATCGCTCTGGCGCGACATCTGCGAGAACTGCGACCTCGGCATCTCGACCCTCACCACGCTGGTCTCCTCGTCCCTGCCCGGCGGCCGCAACCGCCTGCGCAAGATGCTCGGCGAACGCGTCAAACGCATCACGGTCAAGCCCTTCATGGACATGCACACGATGATCGAGGAGCGCCTCCTGCAGTGCTGCGTGCACGTCGCCACCGTCGCCGCCGCCGCTGACGGCTCCCGGGCCCACCAGTGCGCCCCGTTCTGCGCCGTCCAGGCCTGGCCGGCCCTCTCCGCCCAACGCCTGCCCAGGGCGCTGTGACGACCCCGCCCGCGCAGCCCTACGATCCGCTGCGCCTCTGCGTGTACGCGACGATCGCCGCCCTCGCGTGGCTCCTGGGCCCGATCGCCCTGCTCGGCTTCGCCCTGCTCGGCTTCTTCGGCTACCTCCGCGCCCGCCGCCAGGGCCTGACCCGCTCCAAGTGCGTCCTGCGCGACACCCGCCTGGTCCTGACCTACCTGGCCGCCCTGACCCTGGCCGCCACCGCCGGCATCACCTGGAACGTCTACACCTGGCTCACCTGACCCCGGCGGGCCTCGTGAACGGCGTCGGCGATCTGGGTCGCCAGCAGCGTGGCTTGCTCGAGGGTGAGGTCGTGGGCCGGCTCTGCACCGGCCCGGGTCACGAACGTGATGCCGATCAACGAGTGTTCTCCGCGGAGCAGGCGTTCGAGGATCACGCCGCAGCCGGCCGCCCCATCCCGCGCGGGTCACCGGGCCGCTCGGTTGGCTTCCGGGGCGACGATCGCACCGCTGCATCAGCACCGCACGGGGGTGTCATGCCACGCGGGGCAGCATCTGACCACCACGGCGTCGGCGCTCGCCACACGAACCATCACGGCACAGAGCATCGCGGCGTGGGCCGGCACAGCGCAGATCAGCACAGCGCATAGCCGCGCAGAGCATCGTGGGATCGTCCGCTCAATCCAGGTGGGCGGTCGTGCCATTCCTGCGTCCAACGTGATCCATCCACGCCGCTGGGCCCACCCCACACGGTCACCGCGTCGCCTGGCCGGCTCTGCATGGGTCATCGCGCCGTTGAGCGGATTCAGGCCGAACGGTCACGCCGCCAACCCGACACCGCACGCCATGCCGCTGCCCGGAGCCGGCGGCCGGGGGACCGATCAAGCGGACTGCCCAGAGGGGGGCTCCGAGGTCACGAGAAGCTCACGACCTCATGTTCGCCAAGCACGATGCCGTACCGCTTGTAGACCTTCGTGGTGTTCTCGCTCGTGAGCTGCGACTCCTCGAAACCGAGGAGGGCGGCAACGCGGCGCACCTCTTCAGGCGAACCGGCCTCGATCTCCAGGTACGGCGGGATCATCGGCCATTCGTCGATCTCCAGCTGGGCGCCGTCGAGGGTGAAGCTCGTCCGGCGGTTCTCCTGGTAGGACTTCGGGTGGAAGCCGAGGAAGCCCAGGAGCTCGTTCGTCGCGTCCAGGTCGTCCACGGTGACCTCGACCTCGTAGGTGCCGTCGATGCCGTCGTGGGAGATCTCCTTGACCGCGAGCGTGGCCTTCGTGCCGTTGTCGCGCAGCCGGATCCACCTGCTCTCGTCGCCCGCGACGATGTCGTACACGTAGCGGCGCTGGAGCGTCGAGGCGCTGACCTCGCTGCCGCCTCTGGAAAGAATCAGGTCCGCCATCGCGGCCGGGTCGATGTCGAGCACCTTCGCCTCGAACTCTGCGGGCACGTCGAGTCCTTCCGTCAATCGTTCGGCTGTTGCGCGCCCGCCTCGTCGCAGACGGCGATGAGGGCCGCGCGCAGCGGTGCCGCACGCTCCGACAGTTCGCGTTGGCGGCGGGTGTACTCGGCGCGGCCCTCGGGGGTTTCGATCGGGACCGGGGGGTAGCCGAGGGCGGCCAGGTCGTACGGGCTGGCCTGCATGTCGAGGGTGCGGATGTCGGCGGCCAGCTCGAAGCAGTCGGCGATCAGTTCGCCGGGGGTCAGCGGGCTGAGCTTGTAGGACCACTTGTACAGGTCCATGTTGGCGTGCAGGCAGCCTGGTTGCTCGTTGGCGAGCTGGGTTTCGCGGGTCGGTTGCAGCAGGTTCAGCGACCGGGCGGGGGCGGTGTAGAAGCGGAAGGCGTCGAAGTGGCTGCAGCGGATGCGGCTCGCCTCGACGACGGCGTCGGTGCCGGTGGGGCCGAGGCGCAGCGGCCAGGCGTTGTGGCGGAGCTCGTCCTGCGTCTGGCGGTAGACCATCGCCCACTCGTGCAGGCCGAAGCAGCCCAGGTGCGGGGGTCGGGCCGCGGTCGCCACGAGCAGGTCCCGGACCCAGGCGACGGTCTCCGGCCGGCGGTGCGGGGCGCCGCCCGGACGCCACTGGCGCAGCTGCGCGGGCCGGAACGAGTAGTACGTGAACAGGAAGTCGAGCACCGGGTGCTTCTCGCCGCGGCGACGGCGCTCCAGGTGCGGCACGATCCACTGGTCGACCCGTGCCTCGTGGGCGGCCCTGCGGGCGTCGTCTGAGAGCACGCGACAAGCTTAGGTTGTACCGTCACACGCATGCGCAAGCTCGGTGCACTGCTCGTCGCGACCACGGCCTGCACACTGCTGCTCGCGGGGTGTGGTGGCGAGCCGAAGGAGCGGGGCGAGCCGGCGGCGCCGAGCTCGTCCACGGCGGGAGGCGCCTCCACGGGGGCGCCGGCACTGGCGCTCGGGAAGCCGACGAGCGTCAAGGTCGCCGTGGGCGCGGGGGTGAACGGGGCACCGTTCGACGTGGCGCGCAACGTGACGATGCCGGCGGGGTGGAGCGCGTCGGTCTACGCGCGGGTCGAGAAGGCCAGGTTCCTGGCGGTCACGCCGAGCGGTGACCTGCTGGTGTCCCAGCCCGCGCAGGGCAAGATCCGCGTGGTGCGGGGCGGGAAGGTCACCGAGTTCGCGTCCGGGCTCAACCGGCCGCACGACATGGTGTTCGCCGAGGTCGGCGGGGCGACGTGGCTGTTCGTGGCCGAGGCGGACCAGGTCGTGCGCTACCCGTACCAGAGCGGGGACCTCAAGGCGCACGACGGCCAGGTGGTCGTCGACGGGCTTCCCGACACCAGCACGCCGGAGCTGCGCGGCAACTACGCGCACGTGTTGAAGAACATCGCGGTGAAGGACGGCAAGCTGTACGTGTCGATCGCCTCCACCTGCAACGCGTGCGTCGAGGACACCGTCAGCGACCCGCAGCGCGCCGCGATCTACACGTTCGACGCCGCGGGGAAGAACGCGGGCAAGCACCTGCTGGCGCGCGGCATCCGCAACGCCGAAGGGCTGGCCTTCCGGCCCGGCACCGACGAGCTGTGGGCCGTGGTCAACAACCGCGACAACACGCTCGTCCCCGACGACCGCGACGTCGACGGCGACGGCAAGTCCGACAAGGGCAAGCGGATGAGCCAGTTCGTCGACCAGTATCCGGTCGAGGAGCTCATCAAGGTCCGCGACGGCGGCTTCTACGGCTGGCCGTTCTGCAACCCCAACAGCGACAACGGCACCCACGACCTGCCGTTCCACCGCGACTACGAGCTCAACCGTGACGGCCAGAAGGCCGACTGCGCCAAGGCCGACCCGATCGACCTCGGCCTGCCCGCGCACACCGCGCCGCTGGGCCTGACCTTCGTGCCGGCCCTTGAAGGTGCCGTCGTGCCGTTGCACGGCTCGTGGAACAGCACGAAGCCCGTCGGCTACAAGGTCGTCTTCGTCCCGTGGACCACCGGCGGCCCCGGCGACCCGGTCGACCTCCTCAGCGGCCTCGTCGACACGAAGGCCGGCAAGCCCTGGCTCCGCCCGGTGGACGCCGCCCTCGACGCCGACGGCTCCATCCTTGTCAGCGATGATTTCGCCGGTACGATCCTGCGCCTCACCCCGCCGAAGTAGACCCGATCTTCGCGGGGGTGCCGTCGGCGAGCAGGAACGCGACGCCGACGGGTCCATTGTGGACCGTGACGGCGCCGTCGGCGGAGACGGAGACGTCCAGCAGGCCGTCGGCGACCTTCAGGCCCCGGACACGGAACGCGCCGACCGGCGACGGGGTGAGCGGGTCGAACGTGACGCGGCCTGCGGGGATGTCGACGTCCAGACCCAGCAGCGCGACGAGCACCGCCGGACCGGCCGCGGCGGCCCAGGCCTGCGGGCGGCACGCCGCCGGGAACGGCGTCGCGGCATCGTCGCCGCCGTACAGCTCGGGCAGCCGGGAATCGAAGCGCCCGGCGGCGTCGAGGAGGGCGCCCACCAGCGCCGCCGCCTCCTTGCGGTGGCCGTCGCGGGCCAGGCCGAGCAGCGCGATCGCGGTGTCGTGCGGCCAGACCGAGCCGGCGTGGTAGGAGCCGGGGTCGTAGCCGGCCGAGGACTCGGCGAGGGTCCGCAGCCCGAACGGGGAGCGCAGGCGGGTCAGCCAGCCGGCGACCGCGGTGCTCTCGGCGGGTGACAGCAGGCCGGTGCCGAGCAGGTGGCCCATGTTCGACGCCACCGCGTCGACCTGCTCGCCGGTGCCGGTGACGGCGAGCGCCGGATAGCCGCCCGGGCACCAGAACGCGGCCCGGAACCGGTCCGCGAGGTCGGCCGCCGCCGAGCGCCACCGCGCGGCGCCCGGGCGGCCGAACGCGTCGAGCAGGCCGGCGCCTTCGCGGAACGCCTGGAACGCGTACGCCTGGACCTCGCACAACGCCAGGATCCCGCTCGCGACGCGCCCGTCGGCGAACTGGATGCCGTCGGCGGAGTCCTTCCAGCCCTGGTGGGTGAGGCCGGCGCCGGTGGTGCGGTAGGTGACGAGGCCATCGTGCCCGGCGAGCCACGCGAGGGCGGCCTCCGCGGCGGGCAGCAGGGCCTCCACGGCGTCGGGGCGCATGCCCCAGCGGTACGCGTCGGCGAGGGTGCAGACGAAGAGCGCGGTCGCGTCGACGGTGCCGTAATACACCGGCGGCAGTCGGTGCGCGGCGTCCTCGCGGCGGATCTCGTGCGGGATCCGGCCGGGCTCTTCTTCGGTTTCGCCGGTGTACGAGATGTCGTGGCGGGCCGCGGTGCCGTGCTGTTTCGAGGTGTCCTGCTCGGCCGAAGCGCCTTGGCGGGCCGCGGTGCCGTGCTGTTTCGAGGAGTCCTGTTCGGCCGAAGCGCCTTGACGGGCCACGGTGCCTTGGTGGGCGGCGAGGGTTCGTAGTGTGCCGGCGGCGACGTCGGTCCCCAGCGGCAGGGCGAGCCGCGCCGACCAGAGCGCGTCCCGGCCGAACAGCGTCAGGTACCACGGGCTGCCGGCGCTGTAGTACAGGTCGCCGCGGCGCAGCGCGTCGAGGTCCTGGACGCCGGTGCGCACCAGCGCGTCGAGCCGGGCGTCGCCGGCCGCCACCCGCAGCGTGCTGAACCGCTTGGCCCGCGGGATCGGCGGGACGTCGGTGCGGGTGAAGCGCAGCTCGACCGTCCACTGTGCCCCGGGCGTCAGCGTGACGGTCCACCGCAACGCGTCGCCGGCCTCATCGGGCGCCGGCGTGGCGTCGAGGCGGACCGACATGCCGTCTTCGGCCCGCGCCTCGGCGAGCAGCGGCACGATGTCCACTGTGGAGCCGTCGCGGACCGCACCGGTGGTGGCGAAGTCCGTCGCGGCCGCCACCGCCAGGGTGACCACCCGCGGCTCGTCGCCCTTGTTGGCCAACGAGATGGTCTCGGTGCCACCCAGCGGCTCGGCCAGCCGGTTACGTGCGATGGCGAGGTTTCCCCGTACATCCGCGAAAACCGCTGAAGCAGCACCGGTGCGACGCACGTCCCGCGCCGCCACGGCCACGCCGTCGACCGTGACCTCCAGCCGGGCGAGCACCCGGCGGTCCTCGACGTAGAGCCCGTCGGCGCCGCCGGTGAGCTGACCGGACGGCCCTGACAACCACGTCGCCGGGGCGGCCACACAGGTCACGTGTGCGTGCAGGTCGTGATTCGCCACACGTCGCACGGTACGTTAGCCGCGTGAGCAGCGATGCGAGACCGGGTTGGCTGCGGCGCACCGAGGCCGAGCAGCGGTGGCCCGCCGCGCTCGCGATCGCCGTCGCGGTGGCCGTGCACCTGCTGCTGCCGGCCGACCTGGCGCCCCGCCCGCGCTGGCTGCTGCCGGGTCTGGAGGCGGCCCTGCTGATCAGCGTCGTCGTGGTCAACCCGTTGCGGATCAACCGGGAGACCCGCATCCTGCGGCCGCTGAGCATCGGCCTGGCCGCGCTGCTCGGCGTCGCGACCGCGTGGTCGGCGGCGCTGCTCGTGCGGGCGCTGTTCGGGCAGGGGCACATCGCGCCGTCGCACCTGCTGCTGTGGGCCGCCGCGATCTGGCTGACGAACGTCATCGTGTTCGCCCTCTGGTTCTGGGAAGGCGACCGCGGCGGCCCGGCGGCGCGCGCCGAGGGGAGCAACCCGCACCCCGACTTCCTCTTCGCCCAGATGACCGCCGGCGACCTCGTGCCCCGCGACTGGGAGCCGGGGTTCTTCGACTACTTCTACCTGTCGTTCACCAACGCCACCGCGTTCAGCCCGACCGACACCCTGCCGATGTCCACCTGGGCCAAGGTCGGCATGCTCGTCGAGTCCGCCGTCTCGCTCGCCACCGTCCTGCTCGTCGTGGCCCGCGCGGTGAACGTGATCGGCTGAGGCCCGTCTCAGGTCCTCTCACCCTCGCCACAGCAACACTCGAATACCTTCCGCTGCAGCTACAACGGGAGGCACACCATGATCGAGGCTGTCGGCCTCACCAAACGCTACGGCGACCGCGTCGCTGTCGACCAGCTGTCGTTCACCGTGCGGCCGGGCCAGGTCACCGGGTTCCTCGGCCCGAACGGCGCAGGCAAGTCCACCACCATGCGGATGATCCTCGGGCTCGACGCCCCCACCAGCGGCCGGGTCACCATCGACGGCCGCCCGTTCGGCCGCCTCAACAACCCGATGCTCGAGGTCGGCGCGCTGCTGGACGCCAAGGCGATCCACGGTGGGCGCAGCGCGTACCACCACCTCCTCTGCCTCGCGCAGACCAACAACATCCCGCGCCGGCGCGTCGACGAGGTCCTGGAGATCGTCGGGCTCACCGCCGTCGCGCGGAAGCGGTCGAAGGGCTTCTCGCTCGGCATGGGCCAGCGGCTCGGCATCGCCACGGCCCTGCTCGGCGACCCGCGCATCCTCATGTTCGACGAGCCCGTGAACGGCCTGGACCCCGAGGGCATCCTCTGGATCCGCAACCTCATGAAGTCCCTCGCCGCCGAGGGCCGCACCGTCTTCGTCTCGTCGCACCTGATGAGCGAGATGTCGCTGACCGCCGACCACCTGCTCGTCATCGGCCGCGGCAGGCTGATCGCCGACTGCACGGTCCAGGAGTTCATCGAGCAGAACTCGGTCCTGGCCACCCGCGTGCGCACGCCCGACGTGTCGACGTTGGCGGCGTTGGTACGAGCGGCCGGCGCCACCGCCGTCGCCGAGCCCGACGGTTCGCTGCTCGTCACGGAGCTACCGATGCGCGACATCGGCGACCTGGCGTTCGCGCACGGCCTGCGCCTGCACGAGCTGGCGCCCCTGCAGGCGTCGCTGGAGCAGGTGTTCATGGAGCTCACCAAGGACAGCGTCGAATACCGGGGGACCCGATGACGACTTTGACGGCCCGCCGCGCCGGCTTCGACGGCCTGCTGCGCTCCGAGTGGACGAAGCTGCGCACCGTCCGCTCCACCACCTGGTCCCTGGTGGCGATGGCCGCCATCTCCGTCGGCCTGATGTCGCTCATCGCCTGGCTCCTCATGCGCCAGTGGCCGCAGTTCTCGCCGCAGGACCAGGCCGCCCTGGCCGCCGAACCCCTCCAGATCATCATCGACCAGCCCGTCTTCATCTCCCAGCTCGTCGTCGCCGTCCTGGGCGTCATGGTCGTCTCCGCCGAGTACACCACCGGCATGATCCGCTCCACCCTCCAGTCCCAGCCCCGCCGCCTGCTGGTCCTGTCCGCGAAGGTCCTGGTCTTCGCGCTCCTCATGTTCGCCGTCGGCGAGGTCCTGAGCTTCGCCGCCTTTTTCACCGGCCGCTGGATCATGTCCGACCACATCCCGGTCACCCTCTCCGACCCGGGCATCACCAGATCCGTCTTCGGTGCCGGCCTCTACCTGACGGTGCTGGGCCTCTTCGCCCTCGCCTTCGGCGCCATCATCCGCCACACCGCGGGCGCCATCACCGGCGTGCTCGGCCTGATCCTCGTCGTCTCCAACCTGACCGCCCTGCTCCCCGGCACGTGGGGCGCCCACATCCACGCCTGGATGCCCACCAACGCGGGCCAGCTCATCTACAAGCCGACCCTCCCCCCGGACCCACTGCTGACCCAGTGGCAGGGCCTGGCCGTCTTCGCCGGCTGGACCGCCCTTTTTCTGGCCGTCGCCGCCTACCTGTTCAAGAAGCGCGACGCCTGACCCACTCGGGTGCCCCCGCCGCGTATCATCGACCATGAATGTGCGGCGGGTGGCGAGAGGGATCGTTCCTGTGTGGACAAGGCAGATCGCGCACGTAGGCCTCGCAGCGCTGCTGGTGATCACCGGAACCGCGTGCTCCTCGGAGCCGCCGAAGAAGAAGGTCACCTACCACGTGACGGGCGGCACGACGAAGAGCAAGGTCATCTTCGGGTACACCGCCAGCAGCGGCCAGACGGGCACCGACACCAAGCTCGGCGAGATCGACTGGACCAAGGATGTGACCGCGGCCGGGGGGACGGTCCAACTGGAGGCGATATCCGACCGCGGACTGCAGGACTTGGAGATCATGCTGGAATGCAGCATCGCCGTGGACGGCAAGGTCCTCATCAGGACGAGCGGATCCCCCGGCTGCAAGGCAAAGCTCAACCTCGACGAGCCACCGCCCGGACAACCATCGGCCTGACCCACCTCCCGACGCCTCCCGACGCGAAGGGCCTTCCCGGCTTGCTCCTGTCGCGGTTCAGGCGAGCCGGTTCCCGCACCTCTTCCAGATGGGCCCGGTCCGCCTGCCGGCAGAGCTCCTCGCCCCACGGTGGCAGCGCGGTGGAGAGGGACAGCACGGATCCGACGCAGCGGCCGTCGGCCGGTCCCGGCGCGTCGCAGCGCTCCGGCGGGCCGAACACCCACGGCCGGCGACCGGCGAGCACACCCGCCGCCCCTGCCTGCCCTGCGGAGCTACCCGGCGCCATGCAGACCGCCGAGCTGTAGGGCGGTGCGGGGAAGCCGGCAGTGCGAGGCGGCCACACGATCGACGGCCCGGGACTGTCCGAGCCGACCCTGACGCGGTTGCGGGTCGCTGGGGGTATGCAGCGACCCGCTGTCCCTCTGGAGCGTCGAGCTGGAGGGTGCTGAGCCGGTTGGCCGGCGTGTTGCCCCTGCTGGGCACCCGCCAAGGTGGTCCGCGCAGCGGTGTATGGCGGTCTGGCGACGCTGATCGGCGTGGGGTGGCACCCGCGCGGCATTGCTGCTCGTAATCCCAGTGCGCGCACTGAGCGCCGCGGCTCCCCGTGCGAGGCGAACCCTGTCGGCGCGACACCCGTATGGGCCGGTGGGTGTGGTGCGGGGATGGGGCGGGTGGCGTGGCGCTCGGGGCGGTTCGTTTCGGGTGGTGCGGCGCTGTCCTGTGGGCTGACGGGCGTGGAACGGGGTGGGGGCGGGTTCTGGCCGGCGTGGTGCCTTGGGGTGGGGCCGTCCGGTTTCGGCTGGTGCTGCGCTCTCGTGAGCGCTGGTCGACGTTATGCGCGATGCGGGCAAGTCTGACGGCGCGGCGCAGCCGATTCGGGTGGGCGAGCAGCCCAAAGCGGTGCGATGCGAAGCAAGCCCCGCCCCCGCGAGGCGCAGCGAGCGGTGCGAGCGAAGCGAAGCATTGGGGGCGTGGGGTGAGAATCCCCCACTGGGGAGCGGCGGCGGAGCCGCTGCGCGGGGGATGCGGAAGTCCACCAACGCGAACGGGCCCACCCCGTGAACAGGGTGGACCCATTGGACTGTAGCCCCGACCGGATTCGAACCGGCGCTACCGCCTTGAGAGCGCGGTGACCTGGCCGAAGCGAGCCTGACTTTGTGGTCGCGTGGTGGCCTAGAGCTGCGGTGAACCGTGCGTTGGTGACGCCTGTTATCAACGGGTTGCAATCATTTGACTGACTGCTCGCTGACGAGGCGCGGCGCTTGGGTTGCCTGCGCTGGTCGGGCCGGACGACGGCAACCGGCGCTTCGGTGGCCGGGTCGGTATTCTGCAGGGCCGTGTGAGCTTGATCGCCGCCCTCGATCGCCTCGTGGATTCTGGCCGATGATCGGATGTGATCGGCGGACCCCCCGACAGTCCATGGGTGGACGGGTGCGCCCTTCTTGAGGGAGTCGATCAATTCGTCGCGTAGTGGCCCGGCATCCGCGGTGGCAATATTGAGGTACAGCCGCTTGATCCGCTCCAACTCCGCGCACCGCATCACATCCGGCCAGGGACCGGCAAACACCCCAAGCTCAGCCCGGCGAGTCGCGACCCGCGACGCCATCACCGACGACCCCGCAGAAACCGCTAGCACGAAAGCCATCCTCAACGCTTGGCCGACAGCCTCACAAGACGTGAATGTTACTGCGCGGAGCCGTCAACCTCCATTACAGGAAACCCCGTCAGTCTCGCAAGAATTCGTGAATGACGGGCATACCGCTGGCGATAAGACGACGGGTCAAGTCTCTGTGCTCTTCATCGTCAATTTCGATCAGAGTCCCGGATTTAGTCGGCAGATGGAACAAGGTAGCGTCCTCTACTGGCTGATCATCGTAGTGCACGAGAACCCATTCTGATAGCGGGAAAGGCAATTCATCCGCTAGTCGGTCGATTTCCATCATGAAATCCTTTATGGAGTGCGTCGCCTTCCCGCAGGACGAGGAAAGCCACCATTTCCGTACGAGTCGCCAAATCTAACAGTACTACCGTCGGGCAGGACAATCCTACTCGACCGCTG